>DASWTR010000030.1:0-1592 GCA_036402035.1 Sphingomicrobium sp. | reverse complement strand
ATGGCCTTGCTGGAGCGGCTGCCACAGCCGGATATTCCGGGCGCCGGCCCCAATGCGATGTTCTCGCTGCTCGCCCCTCACACGACCATTCCGCCGCATGTCGGCGTCAACAATGCGCGGCTGGTGTGCCACCTGCCGCTGATCGTGCCGGACGGTTGCTGGTTCCGCGTCGGCGCGGAAACCCGCCATTGGCAACGCGGCGAGGCGTTCCTGTTCGACGACACGATCGAGCATGAGGCGGCCAATCCTTCTGACCAGCTACGGGTCGTGTTCATCTTCGATATCTGGAATCCGGGCCTGAGCGCGGTCGAACGGGAGGCGGTGCGCCGGCTGATCGCGGCGGAGGGGGGCGCCGGGGAGCTGTGACTTTCGAGGCCGTATTGAGGTCCGCCACGGCGAGCCCGTTCGATCAGGACGCGCTCGACCGGCTTGCCAAGGAGGCTCTTAACGCGGGCGAGGAAGAGCAGGCGATTCCCGTTCTTCAGCGCGCCTTGGCGCGAGCGCCCACCGCTCGATTGTGGCAATGGAAGGGCCTTCTCGAACGGGCAATCGAGCATCACCAGCAGGCGCTGGACTCCCTCGGCAAGGCGGCCGAGATCGACCCGACCGACATCAGTATCGCCCACGGCCTGGCGCGCGTGACGATGGAAGCGGGTCTCGATGCGCGGCCGCTGTATCGTCGAGCCCGGCAACTCGCACCCCAAAACGGTCAAATCCTGATTGGACTCACTGCCGCCATGGCGGCGATGGGCGAGAGTGAGCAGGCTGCTTCGAAGCTTCAGGCCGGCGTCGAAGGATCGCCGATGTGGCTCGAGGGCCATAAGCATCTGGGGCAGATGCTGGCGACCCTCGGCAGGGCCGATGAAGCCACCGCTTCGCTGGAACGCGCGCTGGAGCGGATGCCAACATCCGCCCCGTTGTGGGAAACCCTGCTCAACCTGCAGCTGCGGCGGGGCGCCTATGAGACACTTAATGATATTGTCGACCGCGCGGAAAAGGCGGGGGTAGAATCACCGGAGCTGCGCATTTACCGGGGCATCTACGCGTCCGAACTCGATCCGGGGACCTATCCGACCGCCCTGTTCGACAGCGCTCCTCCGGAAATAGATGCCGTCCTTGGACCATGGCGTATCCGTCACCTGCTTCGCGTCGGGGCCGTGGAGGCAGCTCTCCCCTTGATCGATCGGGAGCTGGCACGCGATGCCTCTGGGCATCTTTGGGCCTATGCCAGTACCGCCTGGCGCCTCGCCGGCGATCCTCGATCGGACTGGCTGGAGGGCGACGATCGGCTGGTCAGCGTCATCGATCTCAGCGATAGCCTGCCGCCGATCGATCAGTTGGCCGCGACCCTCCGCTCGCTCCACATCGCCAAGGGCGAATATCTCGATCAATCCGTCCGGGGCGGTACCCAGACCGATGGACCACTGTTCAGCCGAATCGACCCCGTCATCCGCCAATTGCGCAGCGCGATCGTTGGCGCGGTCGAGCGGCATATCGCGCAGCTGCCGCCCACCGACCCCGCGCATCCGACGCTGCGCCGTCGCCGCGACCGCCGGGTTCGCTTCTCGGGCAGCTGGTCGGTCAGGCTTCGC
>DASWTR010000029.1:0-4129 GCA_036402035.1 Sphingomicrobium sp. | reverse complement strand
GCTAACCGTGTCGCAGGTGCCGCGCACCTGATGCCCCATGGATTCCAGGAAATCCTCGAGCATCATCGCGATCAGCGGCTCGTCCTCGACAATCAGGATGGAACGCCCCTCACTCATTACGGTCGCATAGCAGCCAACGCGGCGAATGGCATCACTATTTGCTGGTCAAGGCGGTGCGGACGGCTTCGGCCAACTCCTGCACCGAAAATGGCTTGGGCAGGAAGGCGACATTGGCGATGTCGATCGACTTTCTGAGCTGCTCCTCGGCATAGCCGGACATGAACAGGATGGGCAGGTCGGGACGGGTCTTGCGCGCCTCTCGGACCATCGTCGGGCCGTCCATCAACGGCATCACCACGTCGGAGATCAGCAGCGCGATCTCTTCGCCGCGATCGACGATCTCCAGCGCTTCCTCGCCATTGCCTGCGGTCAATACCTGGTAGCCGTGGCGGGTCAGCGCCCGCTCCGCGACGGTGCGGACCATCGGCTCGTCCTCGACCAGCAGGATCGTGCCCGTGCCCCACAGTTCATTCTCGGTCTCGGCCTTCTTGGTTGAGCGGCGTCCCTCTTTTTCCTCGTCGACATGATGGACTGGTAGGTAGATGGTGAAGCGCGTCCCCTCACCCACTTTGGAATCGGCGAAGATATAGCCGCCCGACTGTTTGACGATGCCGTATACGGTCGACAGGCCCAAACCCGTGCCCTTGCCGACCTCCTTGGTGGTGAAGAAGGGCTCGAACACCTTGCCGAGGATAGCGGCGGGAATGCCGGTGCCGGTATCGGCGATCGACAGCGCCGAATAGTCGGCGATCGGCAGGATGTCGCTGCCGAGGTCGGCAACCTGGTCCGCCTTCACCGAATAAGTCTGGATGGTCAGCGCGCCGCCGCCTTTCGATGCCATCGCGTCCCGGGCGTTGACCGACAGGTTGACGATCACCTGCTCGAGCTGGCCGGGATCGGCGCGGACCGGGCCGAGGTCGCGGCCATGCTTCACAACCAGCTGCACGGTTTCGCCTAACAGCCGCTTCAACAGATGGGACACTTCGCTGATCACGTCGGGCAGCTGCAGCACCTGCGGCCGAAGCGTCTGCTGCCGCGAAAAGGCCAGCAGCTGGCGGGTCAGGCCGGCCGCGCGGTTGGAGTTGGACTTGATCTGCTGGATGTCGTCATAGTCGGTGTCGCCCGGCGTATGGCGCATCAGCATCAGGTCGCAGTGGCCGATGATCGCGGTCAATATATTGTTGAAGTCGTGCGCCACGCCGCCGGCCAGCTGACCGACCGCCTGCATCTTCGTCGCCTGCGCAACCTGGCGCTTGAGCTTGGCCTCCTCGCTGTTGTCCTTGAGCAGCAGCAGGACGGCGGCATCGCCCAGCCCCCGCAGGCCCGCAACCGTCAGCGCGACGGGCTCCGCCGGCTGATGCGCCAGGCGAATGGGAAGGTCGCCGGACATGGACGGCCCGCGTGCGTTGCGCCGGACGGCGTCGGCCACGGCCGCCTTGTCCTCCTTGACCACCAGGTCGCCGGGATAGGAGGGCATTTGATCGTCTGGGATGCCGCCGGCCTGCCGGAACGCATTGTTCATGGTCAGGAAACGGCCGTCGCGATCGACCAGGGCAAGGCCGATCGGCAGCATCTCCAGCAGCACCTGGACGTTGGTCGAGTTGGCGAGGCCAGGCCCCTCGTCCTGGTCGAACATCAACAAGGTGGCGGCGCTCGTGCCTCCGGGCAGGTCGATGGGGATGCTGACGAGGCGTAGCGGCCTCGCCTCGGGGCCTTCGGCAAGCAACCGCACCGATCCTTCCGAGTGGGGCTCCACCAGTTCGCCGAACAGCGGTGGCTGCTTGGCCGAAACCGACCCGCCGATCGCACGGTCGGAAAAGGGTGCGTTGGCGGCAACCAGCCGTCCCTCGGCGTCGACTAGCGCCGCCATCACGCCGGCGGCGGCCAGGCGCTCGCCCGTCGGACCGGCAACCCGCTTGGCAGCCTCGTCGAGGGGGTCAGCGGGCAATTCACTGGCGACGCGCCAGATCAGCAGGTCGTTCCCTGCCCCGCTGCGGATGACCTCGACTGTCCCCGGAGCGCCGCGCAGCTCGACCTTGTCGCTCTTGGCGCGACCGTCCCGAAGCGCCGCGCTCCGCAACGCCTCGAGCGCCGCGGCGCCCTTCTTGCCTCTGCCGAGTTCGAGCGGCGCCGGATTGCCGCCGAACCGGGCCTTGTAGGCCGGGTTGAGCGACTTCAACGTGCCGTCGGCTTCGGTAATCGCCGCCGGGTCCGACGCGATTCCGAGCGCGGAACTCGCCAATGCCAGATCGGGCAGCACGATAGGCTCCACCTCGACTCGCCGAGAGCCGCCGCGATCGATCACGAAGGCGGCGACCAGCATGGCGACGAACCCTGCGAGGAACAGGCCCCCATAGATGGGTTGGCCGATGATGAAGAACAGCAGCGCGCCGCTGGCGGCTGCCGCGGCGACCAGCGCCGGCACCAGCCAGCGCAGGCCGCCTTCCAGCGGCTCGACTTCGTTAAGGTCGAGCTGCTCGTACAGCATCGGTCACCACATGCGGACCCGCTGATCGGGTGGCAGGTATAGCTTCTGGCCCGGCTGGACGCTGAACGCCGGGTACCAAGGGTCGAGGTTACGGACGACGAATGCCCGCTGTTCGGACGGCGAGTGCGGATCGGTGATCAGCCGCTGCCGCAGGTTCGCCTCGCGGTAGTTGCGCCGCCACACCTGCGCCCAGCCGAGATAGAAGCGCTGGTCGCCGGTGAAGCCGTCGAGCACCGGTGCCTCGGTACCGCCGAGCGAATGCTTCCACGCATCGTAGGCGATGGTCAGGCCGGCAAGGTCGCCGATATTCTCGCCCAGCGTGAAAGCGCCCTTCACATTGGCGCCCGGGAACACCTCATAAGCGTCATATTGGGCGATCAGCGACTTGCCCGCGGCCTCGAACGCCTTGCGGTCGGCGTCGGTCCACCATTCGTTGAGGCGGCCGTTCTCGTCATATTTGGCGCCCTGGTCGTCGAAGTGATGGCTGATCTCATGCCCGATCACCGCGCCAATGCCGCCATAGTTGATCGCCGGGTCGGCATGCGGGTCGAAGAAGGGCGGCTGCAGGATCGCCGCGGGGAAGACGATCTCCTGCATGCCGAAATTGGCATAGGCGTTGATCGTCATCGGGGTCATGCCCCATTCCCAACGGCGGATCGGCTCGCCTAGGCGGGTGATGTTGTCGTTATGGCCCCACTCCGCCGCGCGCATCGCATTGCCGAGCGCATCACCCGGCCGGATCTCGAGCGCCGAATAATCCTTCCAGCGGTCCGGATAGCCGATCTTGGTCGTGAAATTGGCCAGTTTGGCGCGGGCCCGCGTCTTGGTTTCCGGCGCCATCCAGGTCAGCCCGTCGATCCGCCGGCCCATCGCCTGCACGACATTCTTCACCAGCTGGTCGGCCGCGGCCTTGGTTTCCGGCGGGAAGTGGCGTTGGACGTAAATCTGGCTGACATCGTCGGCCAGCGCGCCGGTGGTGAAGGTCACCGCCCGCTTCCAGCGCTCTTCCTGCTGCGGCGTCCCCGACAGGGTCGTGCCGTAGAAGGAGAAGGCCTCATCGTCGAACGCCTTCGGCAGCACCGCCGCATATTGGTCGAGCGAGCGGATGATCAGCTGATCCTTGAGCACCTGCAGCGGGGCGCGAGCGAGCAGCCTGGCCGTGCCGTTGACCGCGCTCGGCTGGGCCACGTTGACCTCGGTCGCACCGGTCAGCCCACTGTCGCGCAGGAAGATTGCCCAATCGAACCCGCGGGCGTCCGCCTGGAGCTTGGCAAGCGACATCAGATTATAGGTCTTGGTCGCGTCGCGACTGTCGATCTGGGTCCAGTGGACCTTGGCGATATCCGTCTCGAAAGCGAGCACTGCACGGGCGCGCGCCGCGGCGTTGGGTTCGCCGGCGAGGTTCAGCACATTCGTCAAATGCTGCAGATATTTGGTGCGGATGCCCTTCATCCGGTCGTCCTGCAGCAGATAATAGTCCCGGTCGGGCATGCCGATGCCGCCCTGGAACATCTGCGTGACGTAGCGGTCAGGGCTCTTGTCATCCTGCCCGACGTACAGTCCGAACGGGATGGTGATGCC
>DASWTR010000028.1:0-3517 GCA_036402035.1 Sphingomicrobium sp. | reverse complement strand
GCCGCCCCATCGCCCGCAATATTCTTGTCCGCCGCGCGCCGCGCTATCGACGTAGTTAGACCGGACTGTGCGGGGGCGGTGGCTAGAAGGATGTCCATCTGTGCGATGGTCTTATCGATCACGAAACCGGGCGGCGTGATGCCCATTCCATATTCGCGGGCAAGCCTGGCGGTCTCGTTGTCGAGCTGGGTCGCAAAGGCGCTGAGGCGTGAGAGGTAGGCCTGGGCGTCAGCAGCCGTCTCGATCGAGTGCTGATTGTCGAGGAAATCAGGGATTGATTGGTAAGCGCCACCGAGCTGGCTCACAGTATAAGGCTCGGGCCACGCATAGGGATCAGACAAGCCGTGTGTGCCATAATCGAAATTGTCATAGGCGTAGACAAGTGTCTCGCAGAGCTGGTTGACCGTGTCGTAATTGACTGCATCCATGCCGGTGAGGACATCGCGTGGAACGGCCTGCAACGCCTGATAGAGGTTCCGGACTTTCTGCCGGTCAATGCCTATTCCGGTAGTCGAGCGATCGCGCAGCAGCGCCTTGGCCGATGCGTTCTCGCCCGTGTCGAGGCCCAGCAACGTCCGCGTTTCCGGGTCAGCGAGGACAATGTCTTGATAGGCACGATCTACCAAAGCATTCAGGGCGACTTGGGCATTGCTTGCAATGGCTGGCTGCGAAAGTTGAGCAAGCGCCGCGTCCGAAGCGCCGAGGGCGGTGGCGGACGCGGCGGACATCAGGAATGAGCGGCGGTTGAGGCGCATGGGAAGACGCCAAGAGGTAAAGGCCGATGCAATTATCGCTATCAGCAATCCAAGGCTGCTCGAACGCAATTGGGCGCGTTCGAGCGACAAAGCTATGCCATGTTGGAGGGCGCTTTACCCCGACCGCCGCCTGTCGAGCGCGAGAAGCCGCGCTGAGCAGTTCCTCAACCGCCGCGCGGATCTCGCTCGGGCGGGATGGTGATCTTGATCGTCTCACCCGAATTGCCCGGGAAGCCGACGAACATCGCCTGGACCAGGCTCGGCACCGTCTTGGCCGGGTTGTCGGTCCGCGAGCGCGCCTTGGCCGTGCCTTCGAACAGCGAGGCATTATCGGCCTTGCGGCGGATTCTCATGTCCAGCTCGCTGACATAATAAGTGTAGCTTCGGATGCCAGCGTCATAGGGCCCGTACCAGAAGGGGTCGTTCCAGCCCCAGTGGAAGCTGCTGCGACGCCACGGGTGGCCGTAATAGCCGCCGCCCCAGCCGCCCCAGCCATAACCCCAACCGCCATAACCGAACCGGCTGCGGTAAAAGGGATCGCTGACGACTTCGGTGTGGGGATCGCCGACGTCATACCCGACCTGCACGACCATTGTCGCCTGGTCGATCGACGGCGCGCGGACGAAGCCCTGCGCCTGCATTTGCTGCGCCACCAGCTCGGCGTAGCGCGAGAATTCGAGCCCGCCCACGTCGGCCGCATTGGCCGGGACGACAACAAAGCTCTGGCCTTGTGGGGCCGGCATCGCCTGGTAACGGGAAACCTGGGTCCGAAGACCCGTGGCGCAGGCCGAAAGGCCAAGCGCCGAAATGCCGAGCACCGCGGCTGCGGCGAATTTGTTGATACGCATGGTTCACATCCCGAGTCGGTAAATTCCGTACCCGGAACATATCATGAAACGTGCTGAATGCGCGATGAAGCGTTGGAGTCGGCGCGGCGACTCTTGAATCAGCCTTTCAGACCGACCGCGCGATAAGCCTCGAGCAGCGTCGGTGCCGCCAATTCCGCTGCCTTTTCCGCTCCGGCCTGCAGGATCGCATCCAGCTGGGCCGGATCGCGGCGCAACTCCAACAGCCGCTCGCGCAGTGGCGTGAGCAGCGCGATGGTCGCTTCGGCCAGCGCCGGCTTGAACGCGCCGAAGCCCTGGCCGGCGAAGCGCTGCAGCACCTGCTCGACCGTCTCTCCGGTTATCGCGGCGTAGATTCCCACCAGATTTTTCGCCTCGGGTCGTCCATCGAGCAGCGCCGGGTCATCAGGCAGCGGGTCCGGATCGGTCTTGGCCTTGCGGATCTTGAGCGCGACCGTGTCATTGTCGTCGGTCAAGTGGATCCGGCTTTGCTCGCTCGGATCGGACTTGGACATCTTCATCGACCCGTCGCGCAGGCTCATCACCCGCGCCGCGGTGCCGCCGCCGATGTAGGGTTCGGGCGGCAGGAAAAGCTCCACCTCATAATCATTGTTGAATTTGACCGCGATGTCGCGCGTCAGCTCGATATGCTGCTTCTGGTCCTCGCCGACCGGGACGTGCGTCGCCTGGTAGAGCAGGATATCCGCGGCCTGCAGGACCGGATAGTCGAACAGGGCAACCGAAGCGGCCTCGCGGTTCTTGCCGGCCTTGTCCTTCCATTGCGTCATTCGGTTCAGCCAGCCCATCCGCGCGGTGCCGTTGAGGATCCAGCACAGCTCGGCATGTGCTGGCACCGCGCTCTGCGCGAACAGCGTTGATTTGGCCGGGTCGATGCCGCTGGCGATCAGGCCCGCCGCCATCTCCCGCACGCTCGCCCGCCGGACCTTCGGGTCGATATGATCGGACAGCGAGTGGAGGTCGGCGAGGAAGAACAGGCAGTCGGCCTCGTCCTGCATCCGCACCCAGCGCAGGATCGCGCCCAGCAAATTGCCGAGGTGGAGGTCGCCGGTCGGCTGGATGCCGGAAACGACGCGCATCGCGGTTCTATCGTTCATTCTGCTACTTCTTCACTCTTGGCGCGCCGGCGGAGCGCGGCGATTGCCTCCCGATCCATGCCCCCAATCATCCAGGCCACAGCGAAATAGACGATGCCCCCAATCCCAACCAACGCGCCAAGCCCGATGACCCGCTCCAGCACGCCACCGAAGAACAGGTCTCCCGCGGCAATCTTCACCGCATAGAGCGACGCACCCATCGCCACCGCGGCGATCAACTGCTTCGACACGCGGCCCACCAGCCAGCCGGGCATGCGGAACTGGTTGCGGGCATAGAGGATCGCAAACAGCAGCCAGAAATTGATCCACGCCCCGGCCGAGGTGACCGTCGCCAGGCTGTAGATCCCCATGACGGGGATGAGCATGAAGTTGGCGACGATGCCGCCGAGCAGCACGCCCATGGCGATCCACACCGGCGTCTTGACGTCCTTGCGGGCATAGAAGGCGGGGGTCAGCACCTTGACCAGCACATAGGCGGGCAGGCCGGTGACCAGGATCGCCAGGATGTTGCCGGTAACCCGCGCGTCCTCGACGCTGTACTCGCCACCCTGGTAGAGCGCGCCGATGATCGGGCCGGCGGCAACCACCAGGGCGAGCGTCGCCGGCAAGGTCAGCAGCATCGACAGGTCGAAGGCGCGCGCCTGGACGTCGGAGGCCTCCGCCTCCTCGCCGCGGGCGATCGCCTGGCTGATCGCCGGCAGGATGGCGACCCCGAGGGCCGTGCCGATGATCGACAGCGGCAGCTGGTTCAACCGGTCGGCGTAGCTGAGCATGGTCAGGGCCCCTTCGCCGAGCCTGGCCG
>DASWTR010000027.1:0-2788 GCA_036402035.1 Sphingomicrobium sp. | reverse complement strand
GCTGCACGCCATTCACTATCTGCTCGGCTCGCAAAGCCTCGAGCAGCTCCAGAATTTCCGCGGTTTCGGAGGGATGCAAAGCTACCCTAGCCGGACCAAGGACAGGATCCCGGTCGACTTCTCCACCGGCTCAGTGGGGCTCGGCGTGGCGATCACCGCCTTCGCCAGCCTGGTCCAGGATTATCTGACCGCCCACGGGATGATGGCCGAGGAAGATCGCGGCCGCTTTGTCGCGCTGATCGGCGATGCCGAGCTGGACGAGGGCAATATCTACGAGTGCCTGATCGAGGCCCATAAACACGATATCCGCAATTGCTGGTGGATCGTCGACTATAATCGGCAGAGCCTCGACGCGACTTCGGCCGACCGGATGTTCGAGCGGTTCGACGAGATTTTCCGGAGCTGCGGCTGGCGGACGGTCGATCTGCGCTACGGCAAGAAGCTGTCGGCTGCGCTCGCCAAATACCCCGCGATTGCGGATTGGCTCGACCGGCTTCCCAATGCCGACCACAGCGCGCTTCTTTACCAGGGCGGCGCGGCTTGGCGGGCGCGGGTCGAAGCCGACCTGGGCAAAAAGGCGGCCGCATTTCTGAAAGCCTATGACGACGAGGCTCTCGGGCTCCTAATGACTGACCTCGGCGGTCATTGCATGGAGACGCTGGTCGAGGCGTTCGACGCCGCGCAGGACGATGTCCCGACCCTGTTCGTCGCCTGGACCGTCAAGGGCTTCGGCCTGCCGTTCGCCGGTCACAAGGACAATCACGCCGGCCTGATGAATCCGACCCAGGCGCATGCCCTGCGCGACGCGATGGGGGTCAAGGAAGGCCAGGAGTGGGAACCTCTCGCCGGCGTCGGCGATAATGAAAGGCCGGGCGTCGAAGCGCTGATCGAACGATCGCGCATCGCCCGGGAAAAACGGCAGCGGTCCTTCGGTCAGTTTTCGGTGCCCGCGATCCCCGCGCCGCAGGGCGAGGAGCAATCGACCCAGGCCGCGTTTGGCCGCATCCTGCTCGACCTGGCCAAGTCGGGTCATTCGCTGGCAGATCGGATCGTCACCACCTCGCCCGACGTTACTGTCTCGACCAATCTCGGCGGCTTCGTCAATCAGCGCGGCCTATTCAAGCGGCGTGAGATGGCAGACGTTTTTGCCCAAGCAAAGATTCCCTCGGCGCAAAAATGGTCGGCGACAAACCAAGGGCAGCATATCGAACTCGGGATCGCCGAATCCAACCTGTTCCTGATGCTCGCCGCGCTCGGCCTGTCGGGGGATCTGTTCGGACAGCGGCTGGTGCCGATCGGGACGCTCTACGACCCGTTCATCGCCCGCGGCCTGGATAGCCTCAACTATGCCTGCTACCAGGACGCGCGCTTCCTGCTGGTGGCGACGCCGTCGGGCCTGACGCTGGGGCCGGAGGGCGGCGCGCACCAGTCGATCAACCCGCCGCTGATCGCGCTTGGCCAGCCGGGGCTGCGCCACTACGAACCCGCCTATGCCGACGAGCTGGCGGCGATGATGCAGGAGGCATTCCGCCTGATCGACGATCCGGCCGGCGAGTCCACCTATCTTCGCCTGTCCACCCGATCGCTGGAGCAGGTCGAGCGAACCGACGAGGGGTGGAAGGCCGGTGCGCTCCAGGGTGGCTATTGGCTCAAGGAGCCCAGCCTGAACGCCGAAGCGGCCATCGTCGCAATGGGTGCGCTGATGCCCGAGGCCCTTGCGGCATGGGAAGAGCTCAGCGCCGATATCCCTGGCCTCGGCTTGCTGAGCGTGACCTCGCCCGACTTGCTCCACCGCGGCTGGACCGCGGCGCAGGCTGCGCGCTGGTCCGGCAAGCGTGAGCCGAGCCATATTGAGCAATTGTTGTCGAAGCTCGCATCTGGCGCCGGCCTGGTCACTCTGTGCGATGCGGCGCCCGCCTCATTGAGCTGGCTCGGCGGAGTCCTCGGCCAGCGCGTCGCGCCACTAGGTGTCGAGCGCTTCGGCCAGACCGGCAGCCTGCCCGATCTTTATGCCGCCTACCGGCTCGACGGCGACGCGATCACCGAGGGCATTGCCGAATTGCTCCTGCCGCAAACCGCTTCTTAAGGATAAAAGGTTAGCGACAGGGCATGGACCGCCAGCCGACGCCGCTCGACCATCTGCTCGCCGCGGAGCTCGATCATGCCCGAGACATGTTGGTCATGATGGGCGACGAGCTGGCGATGAGCCCGGACATCGTCGCCGAGCATGGCATGGCATTGCAGGCGGTCGACATCGTCGGCCAGATGCTAGGCCACATCGCCAACGTCGTCCGCGCCACGGACGCGCGACAGGCGATCGACCGCATCGGCATGTGCGAGCTCAAGGCCAAGCTCAGCGCCGCCTAACCGCCTCCGCTCGACACGAACGGCATTTGATGCTGTAGAACGCGTCCATGGCAGGACGCTATTTCGACGAGTGGCAGGTCGGCGATGTGATCGCCCACTCGATCACCCGCACCGTCACCGAGACCGACAATTTGCTGGTCTCCGCCCTCACCCACAACCCGCAACCGATGCACCTCGACCAGGAGGTTGCGGCCGCCAGCGAGTTCGGCCAGCCGCTGGTCAATTCGATCTACACGTTCGGACTGATGGTAGGCGTGTCGGTTGGCGACACCACCCTCGGCACGCTGGTCGCCAACCTCGGCTACGACAAGCTGACCTTCCCGTCGCCGGTATTTGTCGGCGACACGCTGCGCAGCGAGAGCGAGTGCCTGGAAGTCCGTGAAAGCAAGTCGCGGCCCAACGCCGGCATCGTCACCTGGGA
>DASWTR010000026.1:0-3988 GCA_036402035.1 Sphingomicrobium sp. | reverse complement strand
GACCGTACACCCCAGCGCCCTGCTCCGCGCGCCAGACGAAGAGGCCCGCCGCGAGGGGCGGCGGGCCTTCGTTGCCGATCTCAAGCGGATCAGAAAGCGGGCGGAAGCGCTGGCAACCGAGAAGGTGAAGCGGACCGCCGCCTTCACGTTGGTCGGCGCGCCCGGCGCGATATTGTTGTCGCTGTGCGCGGTCGGGAAATAGTCGGCGTCGAAGAGATTCTCGACGTTGACCTGCGCTTCGATCTGGTCGGTCAGCTGATAATAGAGCGCGGCGTCGACACGGGCGTAGCCAGGCAGCTTCACCATATTGCCGATCGAGGCATAGCTCTTCGACCGGGCGATCACGCCGAGTCCGGCGCCGAGACGCCTGGTGAAGTCATAGCGGCTCCACAACGAGAAGCTGTGGCGCGGTACCAGCGGCACCCGGCAAGGCGCGACATCGGGGTTGCAGGCGGTTGTGCGCTCGGTCACCTCGGCCTTCTGCCAGGCATAACCGGCCGAGACCTGCCAATTGTCGCTGATGCTGCGCTCCAGGCCCAGCTCGATGCCCTTGCTGCGCTGCTCTCCGCTCAGGACAAATTGAGTCGGATCAACCGGATCGACCACGCGCGTATTGGTCCGGTCGAGCTGGTAGACCGCGACGGTCGCAAGCAAGCCTTCGACCGGCTCCCACTTCGCGCCGATCTCGTAATTGTCGAACCGCTCCGGCTTCAGCGTCTCGGTATTCGCGGCCAGCGAACTGAACTGGTCGCCCGACTGCGGAAGGTAGGAACGCGCATAGCTGGCATAGAGCGAAAGATTGCTCATCGGCTTGAAGATCAGGCCGATGCGAGGCGACCAAAGACTGTCCGTCCGACCGAATTCCGAGCCGTTGTTGAGATTGGTCACGTCCAGCTCAAACCGGTCGAAGCGCAGGCCGGCGACGATCTCGAACATCGGCGAGATCTTGATCTGATCCTGGATATAGGCCGCGGCGATATTCGCCTTGGTCTTGACGAAATTGGCGGGCGTGCAGCCGGTCGTCGAAGTGGTTGGGCGGCACGCGCCGCCGGTGTTGAACGGATAGAAGATCACGCTCGCGTCGATGGTGGGGTCGGACAGCGGAACGTTAAGCGAGCCGGAATCGCCCGGCTGGAAAAAGCCGTTGAGCCGGCGCTGACGACTTTTCTGACGTCCCAGCTCGAAGCCGAACAGGATCGTCTGGTCAATGCCGCCAAGACGGTTTTCCCAGACGAGGTCGGTCTGGCTGAACAGGTTCTGGCGATCGGTCTCGTCGCGATAGGCTGAGAGTGCGACCGTACCACCGCCATTGGCCGCGCTGTTCGGGAAAATATTCTGATAGGCCTTGTCATAGTCGCCGAACAGGGTTCGGTTACGAAGCGTCAGGCCTTCCGCGAAACGATGCTCCACCGCGAACTGGGCAATGTGCACTTCGGCCTTGGAAAAGCTATCATCAGGATCGCCGAAGAATATCTTGTCGAAGCCGTCGAGCGGCTCGACCGGATTGGCGACGGTACCTGCGCCGCCGCGGGCATCGGACGGGACGCCACGATCGGTGGTGCGGCGGTCGTGGAGATATTCATAGCTTAGATCGATCCGCGTATCCGGCCCTGCCTGGAAGCCGACGGTCGGGTTGATGCCGTAGCGCTCCAAATCGACATGGCGCCGGAAGCTGTCGCCATTCTCATACATGCCGTTGACGCGCAGTCCGACACCCTCGCCCAGCGGCTGGTCGATGTCGCCGGTGAAGCGAACGCCGCCAAAGCTGTCGCCCGCAGCCATCAGCTGGCGATGGGTGCCGAGACTGGACCGCTTGGTCACCCGATTGACGATGCCGCCGCCGCCGCCGCGGCCGAAGATCATCGCGTTGGGCCCTTTCAGGACCTCGATCCGGTCGACATTGTAGAAGTCGCGGAAATATTGGACGTCGTCGCGGATGCCGTTGACGAAGAAGTCGGCGGTGGTGTTGTTGCCGCGCAGCGTGATCTGGTCGCGGTTGGCCTCGCCGGTGCCGGGGGTAGCGCCGGGCACAAAGTAGAGCACGTCGGCGATCGAGCGGAGTTGCTGGTCCTCGATCTGGCTTTCCGAGATGACCGTTAGCGCCTGCGGGATGTCCTTGATGTCGGTATTCGTCTTGGTCGCGGTGCTGGTGGCCTTGACGCCATATTCCTCGCGCTGGCCGATCACGACGATCGGGTCGGACTGGTCCACCGCGTCAGCCGACGCAGCCGCCTCCATTTCCGCCGCGAACGCCGGCATGGCGAGCAGGCTGGTGGTGACGAGCAAAGCGGCGGCAGACGCGCGAAACATCGATGATTCCCCTTGTTCGGCCGAAATGGCCTGTTGGGGCGCGCCTAGCGTTACTGATAGTCATTCGCAATAGCGAATCTTGGCCGAAATGATTTCCGTTCAACGACGGCGCAGTAGAAGCGGCAGCCCACCCTTCGGGCGAAGCGTCACCATTCCGGCCACCTCCACCGATCTACCAGTATCGATGAACCGCCACTCACTGAGCCAGTGCGCCAGCAGGGTCAGCGCTTCGGTCGTGGCAAATTGAGCGCCGACGCAGGTGCGCGGGCCGGCCCCGAACGGCAGATATTGAAACCGGTGGCGCCCACGCTTGCCGTCGAAGCGGTCGATGTCGAACGCATCGGGGTCGTCCCATAGTGCTTTGTGCCGATGCAGCAGCCAGGGCCAGACAGAGACGATATCGCCCGGCTCCACCTCCCAACCGCCGAGACGGTCCCGCTTGAGCGCCTGTCGGTCGAAGCGGGGAACCGGCGGATAAAGACGCAGGGACTCGCTCAGGAACAGGCGCAGCCGGGGCACGCGTTC
Source organism: Sphingomicrobium sp. (assembly GCA_036402035.1). Classification (GTDB taxonomy): domain Bacteria; phylum Pseudomonadota; class Alphaproteobacteria; order Sphingomonadales; family Sphingomonadaceae; genus Sphingomicrobium. The sequence goes on along the minus strand of DASWTR010000026.1, from coordinate 1,153 downwards.
GGCGACATCGTCGGCGCCGGCCAAAAGCGCCGCCTGCGCCTCGGCCGCCAACTCCTCCTGCAGCTCGGGCTGCGCGGCGAGCAGATAAAGCGTCCAGCTGAGCGCGTTGGCGGTCGTCTCATGCCCCGCCAGATAGAAGGTCGCGGCATTGTCGACCGCCAGCGCCCGCGCCTCGGCTTCGGGGAAGCGCGCGCGCAGGGCGTCGATCAGCGCGGTCAGGAAGTCGCCCTTGACGCGGCCTTGCCAGCGGTCGTCGACCACTTGCGCGAGCGTCTTGCGAAGGTGGATTTGCCCGCGCTTCCCTGCCCTGCCCTTGGGCGTCACCGGGACTTGCGGCAGTCGGAAAAGGGCCAGCATGCGCGCTTCGGAAAATCCCTCGATCGCCGCCGCGATCTGCCGCATCGACTCCTCCGACCTCAGCCGCGCGTCGCCCCCGAACAGGGCAAGCGCGATCACGGTCATGGTCGTTCGCGTCGCTTCGGCCGCCATGTCGCGCGTCTCGCCGTCCGCCCACCGCGCCATGGCGCCCTGCGCCGCTTCGACGAACATCGCCCGCTGTGCCTCGACCGCGGCCGGCGAGAAGGTGGCGGCGACGATCCGCCGTTGCTCGCGCCACAGCTCCGCATCCGACGTGAGCAGCCCGCGGCCGATGATCGGATCGAGCAGCGATTTGACAATGTCCGGCTTGGCGTAGTTGGTCGCGTTGTCCTTCAACACATATTCGACATGGTCCGGATCGAGCAGGACATGGACGGTGAAGCCGAGAATGTTGCGCTTGAGGTGATCCGTCTGAAACGCGAACTCGGACCAGCCGTAAACCGCCGTCCGCGCTCGCTCGCCGAAGAAGCCGCGCCAGCTTGCGACCGGCTTGGGCTGGCGTGGCGGATAAGGGGGGGTGAAGCGAGTCATGACGTCCAAACAAAACCGTTCGTCCTGAGGAGCCATTGAGCCTGTCGATATGGCGTCTCGAAGGTTTGTCCTTCGAGACGGGCCTTCGATGCGCTGCGCTTACTCAGTCCCTCCTCAGGACGAACGGAATTGGTCAAATGCAACCGCAGCGAGTTCACTCCGCCGCCAATAGCTCCTCGGCACCACCCAGGTCGACCGAGACCAGCCGGCTGACGCCGCGCTCGATCATCGTCACGCCGTAGAG
>DASWTR010000025.1:0-2039 GCA_036402035.1 Sphingomicrobium sp. | reverse complement strand
CGGGGCGATCACCTTGTACGGATCGTCGGCCGGCTCTTCGTCCAAGGGCTCGATGACAGCGGGCTCTTCGGCCGCGATCTCCTCCTCCAGGACAAGCTCGGCGGATTCCTCGGCGTCTTCGATTGCTGTGTCCGGACCCTGCTTTTCGACGGTCGCCTGCGCCTCGGCGGCCTGGTCAACCCGCTTCCAGTTGATCACGCCGTAGATGAAGTCGATCATCTCGCCGTCGGACGAGAAAGGCATCAGGATCCCGCGATAGCAGATGCTCTCCTCGCGCTGATTGACGAATTCGGCCTCGAAGCCGACCGGCGCGCGGTTGGCGATGATTTGCATATAATGGTCGGTCAGGCGCGACAGCAGCGAGCGGCTCGGCACGTCGGCGATCGATTTGATATCGTCGCCCAGGCCGCACTCCTCGCGGACCGCAGTGCCGATATAGGGTGTTGCGGGATTGTCCCGGCCCTCGGTGAAGTCGAGCAGCACCGAATGCGGCCCGAAATCCTCAATGTCGTCCGGCCCCAGATCCTCGATCGACGGAAAGTCGCGCCCGTCGAGTAGCGAGCACCAATGATTATAGGCACGGACATGCATGCGCCGCTCGTCGGCGCCGATCGCCATTGAGACGTCGGTCTCCGGCGCGGTCGCGGCGTCATATTCGCTGGGATGGTCGGAAAAGCTGTCCACGCGCAATTATCCCGCAAATCTCCGTTTCCGCCCCAATTTCAACGGAAAGGGTTGCGAAACCGTTAAGTATATCCGGTCACTTCTCGTGACTTGCGGGCGGGATGCGGCACGTGTAGGGGCGCATCCGCAAAGCCATTTCCGGCCAATGCCGCTTTAGCTCAGCTGGTAGAGCACATCATTCGTAATGATGGGGTCGTGGGTTCGAGTCCCCCAAGCGGCACCACTTTCCCGCCTGCAAGGGTTAGGCCGCCGGGCGGGGGCACGCCCGGCGGCCTAGGGCAATCAGGCAACGTCGACCAGGACGACCTCGCTGTCTTCCAGCGCAGTGATGCGGACTTCGTCGAGGTCGGCAATCGCGGCGCCGTCGCGGGCGTCGATCGTCTGGCCGTCGATCTCCAGCCGGCCCGTCGCCGGGACCAGATAGGCCTTGCGGTCCTTGCCGAGCTGATAGGTCGTGCTTTCGCCGGCCTTCAGCGTCGCGCCCGAAACCCGCGCCTGAGCTCGGATCGGAAGCGCATCGTCGCCCTCGATGCCGGATGCCAGCGTGACGAACTTGCCGGCGCGGTCGCCTTTGGGGAAAGGCCGCGCGCCCCACTGGGGCTGGCCGCCGCGTTCGTCAGGCAGGATCCATATCTGGAACAAGGTGGTCGCCTCATCCTCCGCATTGACTTCGGAGTGGGCAATGCCGGTCCCGGCCGACATTACCTGGACATCGCCGGCTTCGGTTCGGCCCATGTTGCCCAGGCTGTCGCGATGGGTGATCGCCCCGGTCCGGACATAGGTGATAATCTCCATATTGTCGTGCGGATGGGGCGGGAATCCGCTGTGCGGCTGGATGATGTCGTCGTTCCAGACGCGCAGATTGCCCCACTGCGTCCGCGCCGGGTCGTAATAGCCGGCGAAGGAGAAATGATGTTTGGCGTTGAGCCAGCCATGGTCGGCCCCGCCAAGCGTTTCGAACTTCCTGACTTCAATCATCGCGTTACTCCTTACACCAGGCGAAGCAATTGCTGCAGCGCGGTTGCCGCACGGTCGCTGATATCGGCCGTCGGTGCGGGCACCCGCCCGGCGTCATGGCGCGTCCAATCGATCTGCTGCGCGATACCGGCAACCTGGCGCCATTCGGCTTTCGACAATTTGATCGCGCTGCTGGCCATTGCTTCTCTCCCTTTCGTTGGCACCGGAGATAGGCTTTGACGCCGTTCGGTAGAATTGGGATAAAGTACGACGAACTATTCGGAATAGTTGAATGGCAAATCCCGGTTTCCCGACGCTTGATCAGCTCAGGATCTTCCTCGCCGTGGTCGACGAGGGCAGTTTCAATGGCGCCGCACGCAAGCGCAACCGCGCGGTTT
>DASWTR010000024.1:0-1736 GCA_036402035.1 Sphingomicrobium sp. | reverse complement strand
CGCCGGCCCAGGCTCGGCTCGACGTCCAGCTGCCCGGCTTCCATGATCTCGGCGCGAAGCTCGCTGCGCTTTTCGTGGATTGAGGCGATGACCGGCCCCATCGCAACGCCGATGTCGACCAACACCGCTTCGCTAAGCTGCAGTGATGCCTCCAGTGTCTCGGGCACCGCATCGGTGACACCGGCGCGATAGAGCGCCGCGGCATGGTCGTTGTCACGCGCGCGAGCGATGATGGGGAGGGCGGGGTGATCGTCCCGCAGCTTCTTCGCGATCCGGCGAGTCAATGCGGGGTCATCCATCGTCAGGACGACCGCCTTTGCCTGGTCGAGATCGAGCTTCTCGATCAGTTCTCGTCTCGAAACGTCACCGTAAAGCACGGAATAGCCGGCCTTTCTGGCCTCGGTGAAGCCGTCGATGTCGCTGTCCACCGCGAAATAGGGCCGGCCATGTTCCTGCAGCATATCGGCGACCATTCGCCCGACCCGGCCGAAGCCGAAGATGACGGTCTTGCCTTCGGTTGGGCCGATCGAATCTTCGGCCAGGGCGGCCCGGTCCACCCTCCGCGCCATTGTGCGGCCCAAGGTAGCCAGCAACGGGGTAATGGTAAGGCCGATCGCCGTCGCCGCCGACCAGAAGGCGACCGTCTCGCCGCGCAGGACGCCTGCCACTCCAGCCGCGCCGAGCACGATCAAGGTGGTTTCGGATGGGCTGGCCATCAGCAGACCAGTCTCCGCCGCGACACCCGGCCGCGCGCCGGCCATGCGCAGCAGCAGGCCAGTGACGATCGCCTTGACCATGATCACTGCGACCAGCGCGCCGAGCAGCATCGGCCAGTCGCCGACCAGCGCCGCGAGGTCGATCCGCATACCGACGGTGATCAGGAAAATACCGAGCGCAAGGCCCTTGAACGGCTCGATCACCAGTTCGACCTCGTTGCGATACTCGGTTTCGGCGATGACCAGGCCGGCGACCAGGGCGCCCAGGATCGGCGACAGGCCGACCGAAGCAGTAACGGTGGCGGCAAGGATCACCACCAGCAGCGAGATGGCAAGGAACAGCTCGGGCTTTTTGGATCGCGCGGCCTGGGCAAACAGGGCCGGCAGCAGGAAGCGGCCAACGATCAGGATCGCCGCGATGACCAGCGTCCCTTGAAGCGCGATCTGGCCGAGACTGCTGGTCTCCGCACCGCTGGCCGCGCCGATCAGGAACAGCATCGGCACCAGCGCCAGGTCCTCGAATAGCAACATCGCCAGCGCCGCGCGGCCGACAGCGCTTTGGGTGCCCGAGATGGGTAGAACCAACGCGGTCGACGACATGGCCAGCGCCAGGCCGAGCCAAACGGCGCTTTGCGGCGGCCAGTCGAACAGAATGAGCGCGCCGCCGATCAACGCTGCAATCGACAGCATCTCGGCGGCGCCGATCCCGAACACCATGCGTCGCATCGCGACAAGCCGGCGGAAACTAAGCTCCAGGCCGATGGTGAACAGCAGCAGGACGATACCCAGCTCGGCAAAGGGCTCGATGCCTTCTGGGTCGGTGATCGAGACCCACTCCAGCCAAGGATATTGGCCGGTGAGCGCGCCGAGCCCGAATGGTCCGGCGATAATACCGACGATGATGAAGCCGATGACCGGGTTGATCTTGAAGCGGGCGAAGGCCGGAATGACGATACCCGCCGCGCCGAGAATGGTCAGCGCGTCGCTCAGCGCCGGTGTCATGTGGATTCCGCCCGCCAT
>DASWTR010000023.1:0-9337 GCA_036402035.1 Sphingomicrobium sp. | reverse complement strand
TGGACGCTCTGACGCCGCTACTGTCTGTCTGGCGCCAATCGGCTCAGGGGTCTGCCGAGAGGAGTCGAATGACCAATGATTTTGTGGAAGGCCTGTCCAACACCGATGCTCCCGCCGTCTAATGACCGCTTTCGACCCATTGCGGTCATTAAGCAGAGGCGTAACAAATAACGGATGCTGAACCGCGCAACGACCCTGCTCGTCATCGTGCCGGCCCTTTGGATTTCGGGTTGCGAAAGAGCAAAGGTGAACCTCCGGTCGCTTGTCGGGGATGGCAGCTTGGCCGCCGTCATGTCGCATCCAAGCGAGACGATTAGAGTGAGCTTGGTCGATTTAGGTGGAGATCAAACTAGAAATTTGGACCTGGTGCTCGGTCCCGACCGAACACTTGCTGTCACCCGTTATCGTCTGGAATGGACTGACAATGAAACTGGGCGCCCAAAGCCTATCGTTGAAGCTGAGGAGAAGCTGCGCCTGTATAGCTACCAAAGCGATGAGTTTCGTCGACGCCTGAGTGTGTTTCGTCCCGAGTCCCTGAGTCAGGATGGGCCGTTTGTCCTGCCCAGGGAATGCAACTTTATCAGTGACGGGAGCAGCAAGGCCGTTGTCGCATTCTCTGATGCACAGAACCGAGTGGGCCTCTTCATTCTGCAGGCAGGTTGCAACAATGCCAATGCTGGGCAGCTGGAAGCGGAGTTGAGGGATGTGGTTGGGAGGCTGCCGCATACTAGGACCGCCGAACCCTTCATCTGGTAGTGCGAATGACCGCTTTCCACCCATTCCTGCCGCTAGCGACGGCGCAATCGACCCAAAGCGGACAATAGACTGGTCGCGACCTGATATGGCCCTAAGACCAGTTGGGTGGTGCCAGGGTGGGAGTATAAGGCGAGCATGACCTTGCTGCCCGGTTTCCTATTATTCTTACTTACGATCGTGCTGATGGAAGTGTTTGCCTATGGCATGCACCGCTGGATCATGCACGGGCCTGGCTGGTTCCTTCATTGCAGCCACCATCGCGATCGAGACGGAATGTTCGAGGCCAACGATCTCTACGCCCTAATTTTCGCGGTGCCTTCGATCCTGTTGTTATGGGGGGGTGTACAGTCGGACTGGGGCAGCTGGGCAATCTGGGTCGGGGCCGGCATCGCCGCTTATGGCGCCATCTATTTCGGCTTTCATGACGTGATCGTCCATCGCCGCATCCGACATCGCTACGTTGCGCGTGCGACGTATATGCAGCGGATCGTCCAAGCCCACCGAATGCACCACGCCACCGATAGCAAAGAAGGTGCCGTGAGCTTCGGGTTTCTGTGGGCACCGAGGCCCGACCGGCTAAAATGGCAGCTTGCGCGCAACGATGAGGCCAAATTGCGCTTGCCTCGGACCAGCCGGTGAACGCCACGGTGCTGCTATCCATTGTCGCAATGTCGGCAATTGTCGCGATCCGATACCTCGCCGTCAGCGGGGCATTCGCGTGGATGACCAGTCGGCGTTTTCCCGGTCATATCCGGGACAGATCCGCGCAGGTACGCAAGGAGATCGGCTGGTCGTTGGCGAGTGCCGGAATTTATGGATTGCCAGCCGGCCTGTTGGCTTGGGGCTGGCAGGAACATGGCTGGACCAGAATCTATTCCGGCGTCACTGACTATCCCTTGTGGTGGCTCCCGGCGTCCGTCGCGGTGTACCTAGTGCTGCACGACAGCTGGTTCTATTGGACCCACCGCTGGATGCACCGACCGGCGGTCTACCGCCGCGTGCATGCCGTTCACCATGCGAGCCGCAATCCAACCGCTTGGACGGCGATGAGCTTCCACCCGTGGGAGTCATTGACGGGCGCGGTGCTTATTACGGTGTTGGTGCTGCTGATCCCGATCCATTACGCAGCGCTGCTGACCGTGCTGTCGATCATGACCGTGATGGGTGTCACCAATCACATGGGTTGGGAACTGTTCCCACGGTGGGTGGTGGACGGGCCGATTGGCAGATGGGTCATCACCGCCAGCCATCACCAACGGCATCACGAAAAATATCTCTGCAACTTTGGGCTCTATTTTCGCTTCTGGGACCGGTTGTGCGGGACCGATCGCGGAACTGGAACTTTCGTTACCGTGCGCTCGCCCGGACGAAGCTAGCCTCGGCCAAACTCGGCAGTACGAAGGCCAACTTCCTCGCCTTGGAAATTACGACGCGCCGGTCCCAGGCGGCACCCCCAAGTTGCGCGACCCGCCGCCCGATCGCGCCGTAGATGCGCAGCGCGGTCAGAACCGCGACGCGCGAGCGGAACGGCAGTTGGGTTACGCCCTTGCGGGCACTTGCCTCGTAGACATCGACCATCTGGACCAAGCGGTCGACCATTTCGGTTAGCGCAGCCCGGTTATGCGTTTCGAACAGGGCTTCAGGATCGACGCCCAATTCCTCCATCCAATCGGCAGGTAGATAGCATCGCCCATTGTCGAAATCCTCGCGGATGTCGCGGGCGATGTTCGACAGCTGGAATGCAATGCCGAGATCGGCGGCCCGCTCCAGCGTCTCGGTATCTTCGGCGGACACTCCCATCAGCAGCGCCATCATGCAGCCGACCGCGCCCGCAACATGATAACAGTAACGGAGCAGATCCTCCTCGGAGCCTGGCCGCCAGCCAAGCTCGTCGAGCGCAAAGCCGTCGAGGTGGTCATCCAGGAAGCACGAAGGCAACGGGCATTCCGAGATCAGCTGAGCCAATGCCTGAAACGCGATCTCATCGGTCGGATTGCCTTCGGCTGCGCGCCTCGTCCTGCCACGCAAGATCGAAATGTTTCCCCGTACGCTGCGACCGAAGCCGTAGATCTGCCCGTCCGCCACGTCGTCGCAGTGCCGGCACCAGCAATACAGCAGCCAAGCGCGCTCTCGCGTGACCGGATCGAACAGGCGGCTGGCGGCACGAAATGATTTTGATCCCTGCTGGATCGCTTCTTTCGCGCCAGCCACGATCTCCTCACGGGTCATGCTGCCAAATCCTTAAGCATTAGCGCCGCCGTGGCCTTGGCGCTGCCAATCACGCCGGGAATGCCCGCGCCGGGATGGGTCCCAGCGCCAACGAAATAGAGGTTGGGGACGTGGCGGTCGCGGTTGTGGACGCGGAAATAGGCGCTCTGGGTCAGCAACGGCTCAAGGCTGAATGCCGAACCCAAGTGCGATCGAAGCTCCTGCTCGAATTCGACTGGGCCGAAGTGAAAGCTGGTGCCCAGGCGCCCCTTCAGGCCCTGGAGCAAGCGCCGTTCCAGAAGATCGAGAATGAGGTCCCGATAGCGAGGCCCTTCGACCTCCCAGTCAATGTTTAACCGGCCGAGATGAGGGACGGGCGCCAGAGCGTAAAAGGTCGACCGTCCATCGGGCGACAAAGTTGAATCGGTCGCGGTCGGATGATGGACATAGATTGACGGGTCATCCGCGAGGTGGTCGCCGCGATAAATATCGCGCAGCAGGCCGCGATAGCGCGGACCGAATAGGATCGTGTGGTGGGGGATCTCGGGCCACCGTCCGTCGGTCGAGAAATGAACCACGAACAGGGACGGCGAGAAACTTTTTCGCCCAATCCGCCGCCGCGATGCGGCCGCCGACGGATGACCGAGCATCTCGTAGGTACGAAGCACGTCGGCATTGGAAGCGACCGCGTCGAAACGTTCGATCCATCCGCTCGCGGTGGTAACCGATGCCGCCCGGCCATCCTCGCTATCGATCGACGTAACTGGATCATCCAGTCGCAGGCGACCTCCGAGCCGCTCGAACAGGTCGACCATGCCGGCGACCAGCCGGTTGGTGCCGCCCCTGGCGAACCAAACACCCCCTTCGCGCTCCAGTTTGTGGATCAGCGCGTAAATCGCGCTGGTGGTCATCGGATTGCCACCTACCAGCAGCGAGTGGAACGATAGTGCCTGGCGCAGCTTGTCGTTGCGGACGAACCGCGACACCATCGAATAGACCGAGCGCCATGCCTGATAGCGCGCGAGCTTGGGTGCGGCGCGCAGCATTGAGCGGAAATCGATAAACGGGACCGCGCCGAGTTCACGATACCCCTGCTCGTATACGCCCGCCGAATATTCGAGGAATCGGCGATAACCATCGACGTCCGTCGGCTCCAGCCGGCGGATTTGCTCTTCCAGCAGCGCATCATCGTTCACGTAATCGAAGGTCGATCCGTCCGGCCACGACAAGCGGTAAAAAGGCGATACGGGGAGCAGTTCGACGTCGCGAGCGATGTCCTGCCCGCTAAGCTCCCACAATTCGCGCAAGCAGGAGGGATCGGTGATGACGGTCGGGCCGGCATCGAAGACATGTCCGTCCCGCTCCCAGTAATAGGCCCGCCCACCGGGTTTGTCGCGCGCCTCGACGATGGTTGTGTCGACGCCCGCCGATTGCAACCGGATGGCGAGCGCCAGGCCCCCGAAACCGGACCCGATGACCAGGGCGCGCCGGGTCATGCCGCACTCCGTCGCATCGCCGTCAGCGCCCGGCCGATTGGGACCGGAGGCTTCCCGCTGAGAATGCGGAGCTTGTCGATCGAGGTCAGTCGTCCAGCATAGAAGCGAGCGATTACCCCTTCCGGCAGTCGGTAGAAATGTTCGAGCACCCTGTACGACCGCCCCGGCTCCGCGGCGCGGAACAGCATCCGGTTCAGCAATCGATAGAAGGCACGATCCTCCCACAAACGCTTGGCCCGACAGCGCGTCAGTTGCGCCAGCGCGCCAGAGGAGAAATCGCGCTGCTCGGCCAGCAGTGCGGCGTTGGCCACAGCGTCGGGCAAGGAGTAGCTGGTCGTGGGATGAAAAAATCCCCCCGCGACACCAAGGCGCGACCGATCTTGGTCCGGGGGCCAAAAGCGATCGAAATCGCCGTCGAGAACGACCGGCAAGACGCCGGATTCCCGTTCGCACTCCCTGAACGGGCCTGATTTCAGCCGTTGCGCGGCCTCATTGATCCTGCGCCCGATCAGCTCAGAGTCCAGTGTCGGGCTGGACGAATAATAGGTGTCCTCGATCAGCAAGCGCGACCGGTTGAGAGGGAGGAAGTAGAGGAAGCGATAGCCGTCATGCTGCTCGATCGTGGCGTCCATGATGACAGGACGCCGGACGCCGTGCCCGCCGGCGAAGTCGAACACCCGGCCGACGAATTTCTGCCAGCCCAGTTGCAACCCATCGAACGAACTGCCGCCGCGCGCGTCGATGACTGCGTCAGCGTGGATCAGCTCACCGCTTGCCAGTTTGACGGAGGTGGGTGCGATGGCTTCGATGGCGCACGCCAAGCGCAAGCATTCGGGGTCCAGCTTCGACTTGACGGCCCGGTCGAGCGCTGCCGATCGCAGGCTGTTGTAACCGATGCCGATCGTCCGGCTTCGTCGCGGGAAGTGCACTTCGTGGTCGGGCCAGCGAAACTCAACCAGATCCTGGATAACCCATTGATGAGAAGGCGCGAGGTCGGAGTCGAAGAAGGACCAGGTGTGGTTGCCGCCGAATCGGGGCTGCTGCTCGACCAGGATGACTTCGACATCGCTACGGCGATGATTGAGGGCGAGCGCAGCGAGGCAGGCCGCGAGCCCGCCGCCGGCGATGACCAGCCGCGTCACTCCATTGCCTTGGTCAGTGCGCGGCAACGTTGATACAGACTTAAACGTTGATACAGACTAGGCCGATGCCATTGCTTGCCACATCCCTTCTCGCCTTGTGGCTCGGGTCCAGCAGCCCAGTAGAGGCAACAGTCGAACTCGAAGTTCAGGGCCTTCGCAACGTCCGTGGAAAGCTGCACCTGTGCGCGACTCGAAATCCGGCCCACTTCCCCGATTGTCGGCGCGATCCGGCGGCCTATCGCCGGACCGTACCGGCCTCCAACCGTCGCATCCGCCTGACGAGCGTAGTGCCCGGCCGATACGCCATCAGCCTGTTTCACGACCAAAATTCCAACGAAAAGCTCGACACTTTTCTGGGCGTGCCTCGTGAGGGCTTCGCCTTCTCACGCAACCCAGTGATACGCTTTGGCGCGCCGAAGTTCGATTCCGTCGGCATTGAACTGGTTGCCGGATTCACCCGGACGACGGTGCGCATGCAATACCTGCTTTAGGTCATATGGATTTCGTTGATGCCGCCATTTAGCCTTGGATGCTGGGGGCTGTGTCTGGAAAATCGATGCTCGAGCTGCGTACAATCCTCCGTCCCAGGGACGAGCATGAAGGCAGCTCGGCCGACCGGCCCCAGCTGCGCGTGTTGCTGGCGGCGCCGCGCGGCTTTTGCGCCGGTGTCCGTCGCGCGATCGACGCGGTGCGCGATGCGCTCGCCACCTACGGTCCGCCGGTCTATGTGCGCCGGCCGATCGTGCACAATCTCGAGGTGGTCCGAACACTTGAGGCGGAAGGCGCGGTGTTCGTTGAGGAGCTTGACGAAGTTCCCCCGAATTCAGTCGTCATCTTTTCTGCGCACGGGGTAGTCCCCGACGTCCAGCGCGATGCCAGGCAGCGCCGATTGACCGCATTTGATGCGGTCTGCCCATTGGTATCTAAGGTCCATAGGGAAGTCGAACGCCACAGCCGCGACGGCAGGAGGATCATTCTCATCGGCCATCGGGGTCATCCTGAAATCGAGGGCACGCTTGGTCACACCGGCGACGCCGACGCGTTCGTCGTCAACAGCGTTGCCGATGTAACTGGTCTCCCCTTGGCAGCCGGCCAGCCCACGGCCTTTGCCGTGCAGACGACCTATTCCGTCGAAGACGCCGCTGTGATCGTGCGAGCATTGCGCGAGAGGTTCACCGATCTAGCCGAGCCGAGCGGCAGCGATATTTGTTACGCCACCACCAATCGGCAGCGCGCGGTCCGCGACATCGCTGCCGAGGCGAATGCGATGATTGTCGCCGGCGAGCAATTCTCGTCGAACGCCTGCCGCCTGGCGGAGATCGCGCGGGAGCATTGTGCCGAGGTGCAGCTGATTGCCGAAGCCTCGGCCCTTGATTGGGAAAAGCTTCCGACGGGCGGGGTCGTCGGGATCACTGCCGCGGCCTCCACTCCGGATTCGACGGTCGATGGGATCTTGAATGCCTTGTCCGATCGGTACGAAGTTCGAATTGAAGAAGTGGTGTCCGCGCGCGAAAAAACGGCGTTCAGGCGCCTCGCGGTTACATGATCGTCAGTGACACCGCCGAACCGCTCACGGTGATTCAGCCCCCGCTGGTCAGAATCGCCCGTGAGATCGACGTGCTATTCGAGCAGCTGTTGGTGGTCCCGGATGACCACAGTTCGCGCTTAATCGAAGCGATGCGATATGCCGCAGTCGGCGGCGGCAAGCGACTGCGCCCTTTGCTGGTCTGCGCCTCCTCGGCTCTGTTCGGAGTGCCGCGAGACATGTCGCTGCGCGCTGGCCTCGCGGTGGAATGCGTCCATGTCCATTCGCTCATCCACGATGACTTGCCGTGCATGGATGACGATGATTTGAGACGGGGAAAAGCAACGGTTCACCGGGCATTCGATGAGGCGACCGCGGTACTCGCCGGGGATTCCCTGCTGGCCATGGCATTCGAGATCCTGGCTCACCCGACGACCCATCCCAGCGGCGAAGTTCGTGCCCAGCTGATCTGCGACCTTTCGCGCGCTGCAGGCGCGTACGGAATGGCGGGCGGGCAAATGCTTGACCTCGCTCCGGCTTCGGACGCCGGGGCGGACATGGACGCCGTGGCGCGGCTCCAGCGCCTCAAAACCGGCGCGATCATCAATTGGGCCGTCGAAGCTGGGGCAACCTTAGGCTTGGCTTCGAATGACGAGCGAACCAGCCTTCGAGGTTATGCGCAAAACCTGGGACTGGCATTCCAGATCGCCGACGACATATTGGATGCCATCGGCGATGAGGCGCTCGTGGGGAAGCGGGTCGGAAAGGATGTCGAGCAAGGCAAGGAGAATTTCGTGACCTTGCTCGGCGTGGATCGCGCCAGACGGCAGGCCGAGATGCTGGCCGAGCAAGCCATCGAACACCTTAGACCTTTCGAACGTGAATCCGAACTACTCGCCGCTATTGCTCGATTTGCAGTGGACAGGGATCACTAGCGATCAGGCCCGCGTCAATGGCGATCCGGATCGCGTCGGCCGAGGTCTTGACGCCCAAGGCTTCTTTGAGCCTGGCCCGATGCATCTTGACGGTTTTCTCGCCAATGCCAAGCGCACCGCCAATCTGCTTGCTACGATAACCCACGGACATCAATTCGAGCACTTGCCGTAGGCGCGGCGTGAGCGCGGCGATGGCCGCTTTGGCGCGGGTCACCCGGAAGCCCGCTCCACCTTGTCTGTCACTCACCTCCATTTGCGACCCAAGGAAAAGGGCGACCGCCCCCGACGCGTCACGGACCGGAGCGATCATCAATGCATTTCGAAATGGAGTGCCGTCTTTGCGATAGTTGATGAGTTCCGCAACGATCGGCTGGCCCAGCGCTATGGCCCTTCGCACTGCGGCCTGAGCTTCGGGTTCGGTTGCGGGTCCTGCGAGGAATCGGCAATTGCGGCCGATGATCTCTCCTCGCGCATAGCCGGTTAGGCGGATGAAAGCGTCGTTGGCGGCAATGATCGGGTTATCGGCCTGCCGGCGATCAGTGACAATCGTTGCAATCGGCGACCGGAGAATGGATTCCAGTAGATCGCCGAATGGCTGAGTAGTGACGTCCGCTTGATCCATCGTAGCTAGTCATGTCACGAAGCTCTAAGGCGCGAAAGGTCTCGGCGCATGCTCAGCCGGCCCGCGGCGGGAGCTTACCAGGTTCTCTTGGTGATTGTTCTGACCTTGGTCGCCTTCGGGATACTGGTGGCGGCTGGCGTTCCTGACCGTCCATGGGTCTGGAGCATCGCGCTCCTCGTTGCGGCAGGTGTAAACTGGCATGTCGGCACCAGGGCGAACCGAAAGAAGCTGGCGGCGATCAAGCCAAGCTCCGTAAGGGACAGATTGCTTTATCGGGCGCGTCACAAGTTCATGTCGCTGCCGATGGAAACTTTCTCCATAGTCATCGCTCTCGGCAGTGTGGTCGTTTTGCTGTTCTAAACGAACGACCGCTTTCCACCCTTACCGGCCGTAAACGACCCAAAGCGGTCATTACCAGCCCAGTCGATCGGCTCATCCTAGCCGATAGCTGACCGTAGGATTGTAGTAGCGGCGCGAAAGAGAATGCACTCGATTAATCCTTACGAGCTTGTAGGCCGGAGCGTTTGATCACGCCGAGCTATCGTCTCAACGAGCCGAACGGACATTCGGATTGTCGAAAGATTACTGGAAGCGACATCGTGAATGAGAACTAAATACCCTCTATTCGCCATCACGGTGGTTTGTTTCGCCAT
>DASWTR010000022.1:0-4570 GCA_036402035.1 Sphingomicrobium sp. | reverse complement strand
TGACGGCGCGGCGCGACCATTATGTGGCGGGGTTCCGCTTGCTCAACGCGATGGGCCAGGCCGAGGCCGACGACCTCGGGCTCGAAGGCGGCCCCCTGTACGACCCGCTCGGCAACTACCGCCGGGTCGCCAATGACTGGAGCGACTGGTCCGAAAACAAGAAGACCGCCCCCGTCGCCACCAGCACCGCCACTCCAGCCGAACTACCGCAGGGCGTGACTCCAGCCGCTCAATAGGCAATAGGAACGCCATGGCCGGTGCCCGAGAGCCTTCGATGGAAGATATACTCGCGTCGATCAAACGCGTGATCGCCGAGGAAAGGGAGATTCGCGCCGCAGCGCCGCCGCCATCGGAGGAGCCGGCGGGCGACGAAGAGGACATCCTCGAACTCGACGAGAGCATGGCGGCCCCCATCATGCCGCCAGCCGACCTGGGCCCGCCCTTGCTTGAAGAAGAAGTGGCCGACGAAAGCCGGCAAAGGCTGGAGGAGCTGGCCAGCGTTGCCGCGAATGCCCCGCCTCCACCGCAAGGTAATCCACTTGAGGAGCTGGTGCGCGAGATGCTTCGGCCGATCCTCAAACAGTGGCTCGATGACCATCTGCCGAACATCGTCGACGAGCATGTAAAGCGCGAAATCCACCGCATTACGGGACGCCCGCTCTAGGTGTTGAACCATTAACCGCTGGCCGTTACGCCAGCGACCATGATCTATCGCATCGTCCTAGCCGCCAGCGTCGCGGCCGCCGCCCTTGCCGCAACCCCCGCCGTCGCCCGGCCGATGACCGCGACCGACATGCATATGATGCGTCGTGTCGGCAGCCCGAGCGTGTCACCGGACGGCCGCAATGCCATCTTCACTTTGTCGACGACCGATCTCGCCGCCAACAAGCGCAACAATGTCGTCCATATTCTCGATCTGAAAGCCGGAGGCGCAGCGCCGCAGCCGCTCGCCGGCCTGAGCCAGGGCGCCCATGACGCGGTGTTCGGCGGCGACGGCGCGGTCTGGTACCTCGCGCCGGTAGACGGCCAGGATCAGCTGTTCCGAATGCCACTCGGCGGCCAGCCGGCGCAGCTGTCGAGCTTCAAAGGCGACATTTCGGGCTTCAAGATCAGCGCCAATGGCAGCCGCGTCATCCTGTGGGCCGACCGCGATCTGCGCTGCAGCGATTTCGCCTGCCAGGGCCTGCCGGTGGCGCAGAAGACCGGATCGGGCCGTGTCTACGATCAGCTGTTCGTTCGCCACTGGGATACATGGGTCGAACCGGGCGTGCGGAGCCGCATCTTCGCCTTCCCGATCGAGAATGGTCGCGTAACCGGTAACGGGATTCCCGTCACCGCCGCGCTGGTCGGCGACACACCGTCCAAGCCATTCGGCGGCGGCGAGGAGATCGCCATTTCCGCCGACGGTCGCATCGTTTATTTCGCGCTGCGCGAGGCGGGGCGGATCGAGGCGAAGTCGACCGACCTCGACATTTTCTCGGCGCCAGCTGACGGATCGGCGGCTCCGACCAATCTCACCGACGACAATGACGGCACCGACAATCTGCCAACGCTCTCGCCGGATGGCCGCACCCTGGCGTGGGTGTCGATGGCCCGGCCCACCTACGAGGCCGATCGGCTGGTGCTGAAGCTCCGTGACCTCGCCACCGGTCAGGTCCGCGCATTGACTGCCAACTGGGATCGCTCCGTCGGCTCGATCGCGTGGAGCAAGGACGGCAAGTCGATCATCGTCGATGCCCAGGACACGTTGGAGAACCCGCTGTTCCGGATCGACGTGGCGACCGGTCGAGTCACCCATCTGACCCAAGAGGGCGCGGCGCATGCCGCCGTTCCACTAGCCGACGGCTCGATCCTGTTCGCGATGAACAGCATCAAGGCGCCCGACGACCTCTATCGGCTCGACGCCCGCGGCCGCGTCGCCCAACTCACCAACGTCAACCGCGACCTGCTGGCCGAGCTCGACCCGGTTACGTTCGAGAAGTTCAGCTTCACCGGCGCCAACAACGACAAGGTGTGGGGCTTCAAGCTCAAGCCTGAAGGCGCTTCGGGCAAGCTCCCGATAGCTTTCGTCGTCCATGGCGGGCCGCAGGGCAGCTTCAATAACGGCTGGTCCTACCGCTGGAACTCGCGGCTGCTGTCCGCGCCCGGCTATGCGGTGGTCAGCGTCGATTTCCACGGGAGCACCGGATACGGCCAGGCCTTCACCGACTCCATCCAGAACAACTGGGGCGGCTGGCCGCTTGAGGACCTGCAGAAAGGCTTGGCCTACGCCACCGCCAATGACGCCAGTCTCGATGCGAACAACGCCTGCGCGCTCGGCGCCAGCTATGGCGGCTATATGATGAACTGGATCGCCGGCCAGTGGCCCGACCGGTTCAAATGCCTGGTCCAGCATGACGGCGTGTTCGACCAGCGGGCCATGGCCTATGAGACGGAAGAGCTGTGGTTCACCGAATGGGAGCATGGCGCAAAGGCCTATTATGAGGACCCGGCCGCCTATGAGCGGTGGAACCCGGTCCACCATGTCACCAAGTGGAAAACGCCGATGCTGGTCGTCACCGGCGAGAAGGACTTCCGCATCCCTTACAGCCAGGGCCTCGCCAGCTTCACCGCGCTCCAGCGGCGCAATATCCCTTCGAAGCTACTGGTCTTCCCGGACGAGAACCACTGGGTGCTGAAGCCACGCAACTCGATCCAGTGGTATGGCGAGGTGTTCGGGTGGCTGGGGACTTATTTGAAGCCGGAGGGCGCGAACTAATTCCCCGTTCGTCCTGAGGAGGGACTGCCTGGCGAAGGCCCGTCTCGAAGGACAGTCCTTCGAGACGCTGGTTCGACGAGCTCACCGGCTCCTCAGGACGAACGGTTGTGTATGGTGCAATGCAACGCTAACCGCGCCTCCATGACCGAACTAGCCAAGACGTTCGAGCCGGGCCCGATCGAGGCCCGCTGGTATGCCCATTGGGAAGGGCAGGGGCTGTTCCGCCCGGAGCGGCCGACCGCCGAGCCCTTCACCATCGTCATGCCGCCGCCCAACGTCACCGGCTCGCTGCACATCGGCCACGCGCTCGACAATACGCTGCAGGACATACTGGTCCGCCACGCGCGGATGCAGGGCAAGGACAGCCTGTGGGTCGCGGGTATGGACCATGCCGGCATCGCCACCCAGATGGTGGTCGAACGCAACCTCGACAGCCAGGGCATCAAGCGGGCCGACATCGGCCGCGATGCCTTCCTCGACCATGTGTGGGAGTGGAAGGCGCAGTCGGGCGGCCAGATCACCCGCCAGCTCCGCCGCCTTGGCGCCAGCTGCGACTGGGCCAATGAGCGCTTCACCATGGATGAGGGCTTTTCGAAAGCCGTCGTCAAGGTATTCGTCGAGCTCTACAAGCGAGGGCTGCTTTATCGCGCCAAGCGCTTGGTCAACTGGGACCCCAAGTTCCAGACCGCGATCAGCGACCTAGAGGTCGAGAACCGCGAAGTGCAGGGTCATATGTGGCACTTCAAATATCCGCTCGCGGGCGGCGAAACCTACACCTACGTCGAGAAGGACGAGGACGGGAATGTGCTTTTCGAGGAAGAGCGCGATTACATCTCGATCGCCACAACCCGTCCCGAGACGATGCTCGGCGACGGCGCAGTCGCGGTCCACCCGGACGATGAACGCTACCGCCCGATCGTCGGGAAGCTATGCGAAATCCCGGTCGGTCCCAAGGAGCACCGCCGACTGATCCCGATCATCACCGACGCCTATCCCGATCCCAATTTCGGTTCGGGCGCGGTCAAGATCACCGGCGCGCACGACCTCAACGACTATGGCGTCGCGCAGCGCAACGGCATCCCGATGTACCGGTTGATGGACGGCACCGCGCACATGCGCAGCGACGGCTCGTCCTATGCCGAGTCCGCGGCGCGCGCCGTAGCGATCGCGCGCGGCGAGAAGGCGAGCCCTGATGAAATCGACGCGCTCAACCTGGTGCCCGAAGCCTACCGCGGTCTCGACCGCTACGACGCGCGCAAGGCGGTGGTCGCCGACATCGACGCCGAAGGCCTGATGATCAAGGTCGAGGACAAGCCGATCATGCAGCCGTTCGGCGATCGTTCCGGGCTGGTGATCGAGCCGATGCTGACCGACCAATGGTATGTCGATGCCGCAACGCTCGCCAAGCCGGCGATCGAAGCCGTCCGGTCGGGCGACATCGCGGTGGTGCCGGAAACCTGGAAAAAGACCTGGTTCAACTGGCTCGAGAATATCCAGCCTTGGTGCGTCTCGCGCCAGCTATGGTGGGGCCACCGCATCCCGGCCTGGTTCGATGATGCCGACAATGTTTTTGTCGCGGAAACATTTGAGGAGGCGCAAAAGCAGGCTGGTGAGGGCGTTGCGCTCCGACAGGACGAGGACGTGCTCGACACCTGGTTCTCATCGGCACTGTGGCCCTTCGCCACACTCGGCTGGCCGGAGCAGACGCACGACCTCAAGCGCCACTACCCCAACGATGTCCTTATCTCCGGCTTTGACATCATCTTCTTCTGGGATGCCCGCATGGCGATGCAGGGCTTCGAATTCATGGGC
>DASWTR010000021.1:0-5874 GCA_036402035.1 Sphingomicrobium sp. | reverse complement strand
TTGATCGTCGGCGACTTCAACATCGCGCCGCTGGAATGCGACGTATGGAGCCACAAGCAGTTGCTCGACGTGGTCAGCCATACGCCGATCGAGGTCGAGACGCTCGCTCGCCTCCAGGCGGCGCATGACTGGGTCGATCTGGGCCGCAAGTTCATTCCCGCGCCCGAACGCTGCTTCACCTGGTGGAGCTACCGCGCGCTGGACTGGGCGGCAAGCGACCGGGGCCGCCGCCTCGACCATATGTGGGCCTCGCCAAGCCTCGCCCCGCAGGCCAAGGCCCACCGCGTGCTGGAGCCGTGTCGCGGCTGGGAGCGCCCGTCGGACCATGTGCCGCTGATTGTCGAGCTCGAGGTTTGAGCGAAGCCTCGCCCCTTGAGCGGGCGATCGCCGCGCTCCGCGCCGGAAGGGCCGTTCGAGTTGGGGAAGCTACGGTGCTGTCGGTCGAGACCGGCACTCAGGCGATGCTCGACCTGCTTGACCCGCACGGTCGCGCCCACTTGCTGCTCAGCGGTCAGCGAGCACGCGCGCTCGGCCTCGCCAATGAGCGCGATGCGGCGGACGAGGGTCAGCCGGTCGAGGTGCGCCATTCCGATTGGCTCGATCGCGGCACGGCCCGCGCACTGGCCGATCCGGCGCGCGACTTCGAGCGCGGTCCGATCGGGCCGCTGCAGGCCGTCCCGGTTGAAGATCCGCGATGCGCCAGGGCCGCGCTGAGCCTGGCGCGTCTCGCCGGCCTGCTGCCCGCGCTGTGGCGGATCGACGGGGAGGCCGATGTCTCCGTCGACCCGGCGATGATCGAGCAGTCGGCTGCCACGCCGGTTGCGACCATCGTGGCCCGGGCGAACCTGCCGCTCGACGATCTGCCACCCAGCCAGATGGTCGCCTTTCGCGACCCGGCCAGCGGCGAGGAACATGTCGCGCTGGTCGTCGGGGCCTTCGGCGGAAAGCCGCCTTTGGTCCGCCTGCACAGCGAATGCCTGACCGGCGACGTGTTCGGCAGCCTCAAATGCGATTGCGGGCCGCAGCTCAAGGAAGCGCTACGCATTCTCGGGGCCTCAGGAGGTGGCGTGCTGCTTTACCTGCGCCAGGAAGGCCGCGGGATCGGCCTGGCCAACAAGCTGCGTGCCTATGCGCTGCAGGACCGCGGGCTCGACACGGTCGATGCCAACCGCCGCCTCGGCTTCGCCGACGACGAGCGTAATTATGGCATGGCTGCAGCGATGCTTCGGGCGCTCGGGATCGACAAGGTGAGGCTGCTGACCAACAACCCGAACAAAGTTGTCGGGCTGGAGCGAGAGGGGATCGAGGTGGTCGAGCGGGTGGCGCATCATATGCCGACCAATCCCCACAATGCCGATTATATCGCCACCAAGAAGAAGCGTAGCGGGCACCTGGACTAGTCCTCGAACAAGGCGTTTCCAACTCTGACGACCGTCGCGCCCAGCATCACCGCGGTCGGATAATCCGCCGACATGCCCATGCTGAGCCCACTGACGCCATGACGCCGGGCCAGCTCCGCCAGCAGGGCAAAATAGGGCCCCGGTTGCTGCCCCAAGGGTGGCATTCCCATTAGCCCCGCCAGCGGCAGAGGCGATGCGCGTACTTGTTCGAGAAACGCCGGTAGCTCGCCGATGGCGACGCCGCCCTTCTGTGCCTCCTCGCCGATATTCACCTGAACATAGACCCGAGGGAAACGGCTGGCCTTCTGCCCAGCCTTGACCAGTGCATCCAGCAGCGAAGACCGATCGAGCGAATGGATCACGTCGAACAGCTCGACGGCCTCATCCGCCTTGTTCGACTGCAAACGGCCGATCATATGCAGCTTTAGTTCCGGGTGGGCCGCCCGCAGCTGCGGCCACTTCTCCGCCACCTCCTGGACGCGATTCTCGCCGAAGTCGGTCACCCCCGCGGCGATTAGCTGCTCGATCTCTGCAACGCCGCGCTGTTTGGTCACCGCGACGAGGGTCACCTCATCCGCCTTGCGTTGCGCTACCTTGGCCGCGCGGGCGATCTGCTCTCGGACATGGCCCAGGCGGGTTGCGGCGTCGGTCATGGCGCGGGCTATAGGAAGGGCGATGGCAGCGAACCAGCCCCCATGGCCGCGCGAATGGCTGATGACCGATGAGCGGATCGGGGAGCTGTTGTGGCGGGCGATCGGGCGGCTGCCGGTCGGCGGCGGCATCGTCTTCCGGCACTACTCGACGCCACCTGAAGAGCGGGCGCGGCTGGGGCAGCAGGTAGCCGAGATTTGCCAAGAGCGAGAACTGGTGCTGTCCGTCGCGCGCGATATTTTGTTGGCCGAGCGGCTTGGCGCCCGATTGGTGCACAAGCCTGATGAGCCCAGCGGCCTCAACTTTTCGATGTCGGTACATGATGCCGGGGAGGCCGAAGCGGCCCGGACGGCCGGCGCCAGCCTGGCTTTCGTCGCTCCGGTCCATCGAACCCGGTCCCATCCGGAAGGACGAGCGCTTGGGCTGGAGCGAGCAGCCGAGCTCGCGCTGAGGTGCGGGTGTCCGGCGATCGCGCTGGGGGGCATGGATTCGGAGCGGTTCGCTGAACTGGATGCGGCGTTTCCCGGCAGGTTCCACGGCTATGCGGGGATTGATTGTTGGTTGAGGTGAGCCGTCACGGAGTAAATTCGTGACGTCAGTCGGCTCGGCTTCGCCGCTCCGCTGGCCGGCCTGCGTCATGTCTTCGCGCTGCTCCGGCGACGCTTCGCGCGGCGTCGCTACGCTCGCTGACTTGGCTTAGAACTTAAGCGCGGTTCCGACGTAGACCGCCTTGCTGTCGCGGCGATCCTCGGCCAGCGCCGGGATTTGGTCGCGCTCGATCTTGTAGCGGACG
The DNA here is from genome assembly GCA_036402035.1 of Sphingomicrobium sp. Lineage (GTDB taxonomy): Bacteria > Pseudomonadota > Alphaproteobacteria > Sphingomonadales > Sphingomonadaceae > Sphingomicrobium. Next base: position 3,030 of record DASWTR010000021.1, on the reverse strand, counting down.
CCGCCGTTGACGGCGATATTGCGGCTGATGTTGTAGGATCCGCCGAGGTCGACCGAGACGCTGTCGGGACGGGCCAGCTGGGTGATGCGGCTTTCGTTGCGTTCGCCGCCAACCGCGACGCGGCCGGTAAACCGTTTGAGATTATAGCTGACGCCGACCACCGCGGTCTCGCGGGTGCCGATCACCGGGTCGGGGCTGCTGGTGCGCCCGACGTCGCCGGCCACCGCAAGACGCTTCCAGCCGACGGCGAGGCCAAGGTCATATTTCGCCGCTGCCAGGCCGTTGATCGGGGATGCCACCGCCACCTCGACCGGGCGGGTCGGCGGAGTCGCCCCGCCGCTCGAGCGCAACGCGACTCGAATCTGCGACGGACGGCTCTTGGCTGCGGCCGGGGTGAATTTGAAATCGGTCAGCGCCGGTGCCTTGTTGGCGAAGATCGCCGCCAGACGCGGGTCGGCCCCCGCCGGCGTGAAGCCCGGAATCTTGTTGAAGCTCAACGAGATGGATGGAGCGCGCTTCTTTTCGGCGGCGGCCAGGCCGATCGCCGGGGTCATGACGAGCGCAGCCGCGGCCAGCAAGGCCGCTGCCTTTCCCGATGCCATGGCCACCCTGTTGAACACGCGAAGAGACTCCTGTTGAGCATCGGATATAGGCCTTCCAGCCTGACTCTTCCATGACTCGAATCGATTCGGCGGACCTCTGTGGCCGGGAGTCCACAGACTCTGTCCCGGGAAGAACCAATTCTCGTGTTGCCGAGACGCGGTCAGCATCTATAACGCTGGTGAAAGACCCCTTCCGCAAGAGAGTAATATGGCCCGCTTGACCCTTCCCCTTGTTGCCTTGCTTACCGTCGGCATCGCTATTTCCGGCTGCTCCAAGAACCGCGATATCCCGACCGAGCTGGCGCCGTCGCGGATGACGAGCATCGGGGTCAACACCTATCTGTGGCGCGCCGCGGTCGACACGCTGTCGTTCGCTCCATTGATTACCGCGGATTCGAGCGGCGGCGTGATTGTCACCGACTGGTACGTCAATCCCAACACGCCGGGCGAGCGGGTCAAGCTGACCGTGTCGATCCTCGACCAGGATCTTCGCGCCGACGCGCTGCGCGTCGCCGCCAGCCGCCAGGTGAATCAAAGCGGCGTTTGGGTCGATGCGCCGGTCGCGGCGGCGACGGTGCAGAAGCTGGAAGACATCATCCTGACCCGCGCCCGCGATCTTCGCCGCACGACCGTCGGCGGGTAAGGCTATCGGATCATGACCGACCGCTTCGACCCGGCGGTTGCCGACTCGCGCTGGCAACAGCGCTGGGCGGAAGCGCAGAGCTGTCGCGCGGATTCGGATAGCCCCAAGCCCAAGGCCTATGTGCTGGAGATGTTCCCCTATCCGTCGGGGCGCATCCACATGGGCCATGTCCGCAACTATACGATGGGTGACGTCCTCGCCCGCTATCGCCGGATGCAGGGTTTCGAGGTCCTCCACCCGATGGGCTGGGACGCGTTCGGCATGCCGGCCGAAAATGCGGCGATGGAAAAGCAGGTCCATCCTGGCGGCTGGACGCGCGAGAATATCGATACGATGCGGCGGCAGCTGAAGCGCATTGGCTTCGCGCTCGACTGGAGCCGCGAGCTCGCCACCTGCGAGCCCGACTATTACGGCCATGAGCAGGCGCTTTTCCTCGACCTGATGGATGCCGGCCTCGTTTACCGCAAGGAGAGCGAGGTCAATTGGGACCCGGTCGACATGACCGTGCTGGCCAACGAGCAGGTGATCGACGGCAAGGGCTGGCGCTCCGGCGCTCCGGTAGAACGCAAGAAATTGAGCCAATGGTTCCTGAAGATCACCGATTTTGCCGAGGGTCTGCTCGAGGGCTTGGGAACGCTCGACCAGTGGCCGGACAAGGTCCGGCTGATGCAGGAGAATTGGATCGGCAAGAGCCAGGGGCTGCAGTTCTGCTTCCGACTGACGTCCAGCATGCCCGGCGGCATCTGCGACATCGAGGTGTTCACCACCCGGCCCGACACCATTTTCGGCGCCAGCTTCATCGCCATTTCTCCCGGTCATCCGATTGCCGAGGCACTCGCCGCGGACCGGCCAGAAGTCGCCGAATTCATTGCCAAAGCCCGCGCTGGAGGCACCAGCGCTGCCGAGGTCGAGACGGCCGAGAAGCTTGGTTTCAACACGGGGCTGGAAGTCGTCCATCCGTTCGACGAAAATAAGCGCCTGCCGGTGTGGATCGCCAACTTCGTGTTGATGGAATATGGCACCGGCGCGCTCTACGGGGTGCCCGGCCACGATGTCCGCGACTATGAGTTTGCGCGGAAATATGACCTGCCGGTCCTTCGCGTCGTCGCACCGACCGCAGCCGAAGCGTCCGCCCCGGTCACCGAGGCGGAGACCGACCCCGGCGTCGCGGTCAATTCGCAGTTCCTTGACGGGATGACCACCGAGCAGGCCAAGGCGGAGGTGATCCGCCGCGCCGAGACCGCCGGCTGGGGCCAGGGCAAGATCCAGTATCGGCTGCGCGACTGGGGCGTCTCGCGACAGCGTTACTGGGGCACGCCGATTCCGGTGATTCACTGCGACAGCTGCGGCCCGGTCGGCCTGCCGCGGGAGCAGTTGCCCGTGGTACTCCCGGAAGATGTCAGCTTCGACGTTCCGGGCAACCCGCTCGATCGCCATCCGACCTGGGGCAAAGTCGATTGCCCCCAATGCGGCGGGCCGGGACGGCGCGAGACCGACACGCTCGATACGTTCGTCGATTCCAGCTGGTACTTCATCCGCTTCGCCAGCCAGCCGGACGACCGGCCGTTCGATCGCGGTGAAGCGGAGAAATGGCTGCCGGTCGGCCAGTATATCGGCGGGGTCGAGCACGCGATCCTGCACCTGCTCTACGCCCGCTTCTGGACCCGGGCGCTGGAGCGGATGGGCAAGCTGTCCATCGCCGAGCCGTTCAAGGGGCTGTTCACCCAGGGGATGGTGACCCACGAAACCTACCTCAGCCCAGACGGCCGTTGGCTCAATCCCGAC
>DASWTR010000020.1:0-1571 GCA_036402035.1 Sphingomicrobium sp. | reverse complement strand
CCTCTGACGCCAAAACGTCAGGTGGGCGCCGTGTGCGTCGGACCCCTTGGAGACCCAATTGGCCCGGGCAGGGACAGCTCCCTTTCGGATCGATATCGCCTCAGGGATTTTCGTTAAAGCTCGTACGAGGCAGTACCCGTCACGGACCTATTTAGGCATCCGAACCCGTTTGCTCAAGCTTGTCGGCCAGAGATTCGAGCCGCTCGGCGAGGCTGTGGGTCCGCTGGACAAGGTCGTCGTCGGGCCCCTTCGGCACTTCGAACTCGCGCCCGTCGATGATCTGGTCGGCGAGCAGCAGGGCGGCGAACAGTAGTTGGCGCGATTCGGACAGAGTCCCCAGTCCCGCCAATGCTTCGCGGCTCTTGGCGTCGACCAGTGCACCAGCCTGGCGGAGAGTCTCCTCTTCGCCGTTGCGGCAGGCCACCTTGTAGGGCCGGCCGGCGATGGTCAGCTCGACCTCAGCCATGTTCCGCTTCCCTGATCAGCTCATCCAGCTCGCCCAACGCGGCTGCAACCTTGGCGCGGAGCTGCTCGTCGCGGCCGTCGGAGCGGACCGCCGCCGGAGCCATTGCCCCGCGATCCACGGCGCGCTCGATCCGGACCAGGGCGCGCTCGACGCGTTCCACGGCTTCTTCGAATGGCTTACTGCTCATGGTTACGAAGGCGTAGCAGAATGGTTGACCGCCGCAAGATCGTGGCAAGGTTGACCTGACGCCAGCCTACGACAATAGGCACCAAACCATCGGCCAGCCGAATCCTTGCGCCACGGCCGACCCATGGAGATTTGATGGCCACCCAACGCCGACTCGCCAATGCCATCCGTGCCCTGGCGATGGATGCGGTCGAAGCAGCCAACAGCGGCCACCCCGGCATGCCAATGGGCATGGCCGATGCCGCGACCGCGCTGTTCACACGGCATCTGAAGTTCGATCCTGCCGACCCGCACTGGCCGGACCGCGACCGTTTCGTCCTGTCGGCCGGGCACGGCTCGATGCTGATCTATGCGCTGCTGCACCTGACCGGCCACGTACACCCGACGATCGAGGAAATCCGCAACTTCCGCCAGCTCTCCAGTCCCTGCGCGGGGCACCCCGAGAATTTCATGCTGCCGGGGGTCGAGACGACCACCGGGCCGCTGGGCCAGGGCCTGGCCACCGCGGTCGGAATGGCGATCGCCGAGCGGCATTTGAACGCCATCTACGGCGACGATCTGGTCGATCACCGCACTTATGTCATCGCCGGCGACGGCTGCCTGATGGAAGGCCTCAACCATGAGGCGATCGGGCTGGCCGGCCAGTTGAAGCTTAGCCGCCTGACCGTGCTGTGGGACGACAACAAGATCACCATCGACGGATCGACCGATCTCAGCCGTAAGGAAGACGTGCTCGCGCGATTCGAAGCGATGGGCTGGCACACCATCGAATGCGACGGCATGGATTCGGCGAAGGTGTCGAAGGCGATCGACGAGGCGCTGGACGATGGCCGGCCCTCGCTGATCCGATGCAAGACCATCATCGGCTTCGGCGCCCCCAACAAGCAGGGCACGGCCGCGACCCATGGCTCGCCGCTCG
>DASWTR010000019.1:0-1885 GCA_036402035.1 Sphingomicrobium sp. | reverse complement strand
GGTTGGATGCGGAGCGGGAGCAGGTGGCGTGAGCGGCGAGGGAATGATCGCGGAAGCCCGAGCCGTCCACGGCGATGCCGGCATGGTCCGCCTGAAGGAGTTGATGGCGCGCGGAACCGAGTTTCTCGGCACCGAATGGGCTATCCTAGGCGGCGCGATGAGCTGGGTCAGCGAGCGTCACCTGGTCGCCGCCATCTCCAATGCCGGCGGGTTCGGCGTGATCGCCTGCGGGGCGATGAGCCCGGAATTGCTCGACGGCGAGATCGCGGGGACAAAGGAGCGAACCGACAAGCCGTTCGGCGTGAACCTGATCACTATGCACCCGCAGCTCGATCAGCTGATCGATGTTTGTGCCAAGCACGAAGTCAGCCATGTCGTGCTGGCCGGCGGCCTTCCGCCCGGCGGGGCGATCGAGCGCATCAAGGGCCATGGCGCCAAGCTGATCGCCTTCGCCCCCGCGCTCGCCCTCGCAAAGAAGCTGATGCGCTCCGGCGCCGATGCACTGGTGATCGAGGGGATGGAGGCCGGCGGCCACATTGGCCCGGTGTCGACGAGTGTGCTGTGCCAAGAAATATTGCCGGACGTCGCCGCCGAGATTCCCGTGTTCGTCGCTGGCGGGATCGGCCGCGGCGAGGCGATCGCCGCTTATCTGGAGATGGGCGCGGTCGGCGTGCAGCTCGGGACCCGCTTTGTCTGCAGTCACGAAAGCATCGCACATCCGAACTTCAAGAAGGCGTTCATCCGCGCCTCGGCACGCGATGCCGTTCCGTCAGTGCAGATCGACCCACGCCTGCCGGTGATCCCGGTGCGGGCGCTCAAGAACCGCGAGATGGAGAATTTCGCCGCCAAGCAGCGCGAGGTCGCGCAACTGCTGGACGAGGGCGCGATCGAGATGGCCGAAGCCCAGCTGCAGATCGAGCATTATTGGGCCGGAGCGCTGCGCCGCGCGGTGATCGATGGAGATGTAGAATCTGGAAGCGTGATGGCCGGCCAATCAGTAGGCATGGTCAAGCGCGAGGAGCCGGTTCAGGCGATCATCGATGAACTGGTCGAGGAAGCGGCGTCCGCGCTGGGGAGCAGAGGTTAGGACGAAGCCGCCGAAGCAATCCCCGTGGCAGTCGGACACACAGAGGGGGTTGCATGCTCAAACGTTCGATCTTCGGCGCGATCGCGATTAGCGTTTGGCCGGGCGTACACGCATTGGCGCAGCAGCCGAGCGGCAATACGATCGTCCTCTACAGCGAGGGCCGTTTCAAGGGCGCTAGGATCACGCTCGATGGGCCGATGCGCCTATCGACGCCGTTTACCGCCAAAAGCATTCAAATCCCTCCAGGCAAGTCCTGGGAACTGTGCAACGGCAATAGCTTCACCGGCTGCAAGGAATTCAATGCTTCCGACAATGGAATGGTGTTCAATATCCGCTCAGCGCGTCCGGTCGCTTCGATCATTGCCTCGACAAATGCTCAGGCCGCCAAATTCGGCACCATTGACGGAGGGCCTTGGCCGTCGCTGCGCGGTCTCGCCAGCGAGTACTTCATTGCTCCCGACACCCGCGGTAGCCGCATCTTGGTCGCTAGCCGGAAGTCGGAAGAAGCTTCACGCGTCGCAACAGATTTCTGCAGAGCACGGGGCTGGCGAAAATCCACGCAAGAGCGCCTGCAATCGATCGATGGGCGTGCCTATCTTGCCGACGTGCTGTGCGGCGAAGGTGAGTGAGGTGCGTAGTTAAGGGGCGCTGAAAACTGTCGTCGGGGTCCGGAACGGTGCGGTCAGCTGGGTGAAGCCGTCGTAGATCGCGCGCGCGGCCCAGGCGATCGTCGCCGGCCGGTTCGACCCGCCGCGGGCGAAGAAGGCGACCGCGATGCGGCGCCCGTCATGCAGAGTG
>DASWTR010000018.1:0-5253 GCA_036402035.1 Sphingomicrobium sp. | reverse complement strand
CCATTTGCGACACTCGATCACGCGGTACCGCGACGGGGTCAGCGCCAGGAAGATGATGTAGAAGGTGGCGAACAGGGTCAGCGCCGGCGCGATGCGGTAGAAGCCGAGGTCGCTCGCCAGCCCTTCCGAACCCGGCACCTTGGCCACCACGAACTGATGCACCGACGACAGGACGACGCTGACCGCGAAAGCGCCGAACAGCAGCACGACCGAGCCGAGGATCAGCGCCATCGCCGCCAGCCGATATTGCCAGAAGCTAGCCGAATATTTGACGCCATAGGCACGGCGCAGGATGTCGCGGATCGTCTCGATGAAGCTGGCCGCGGTCCATAAGCCGACGATCGCGCCGAACCACAGCAGCCCGCCCGAACGCCCCTGCAGCACCTCGTCGATCGGCCCTTCGAGCACCCCGCGGACGCTTGGCGGCAGGCGGCTGAGGATGGCAGCCACCGCCAGAGCCGTATCCTCGGTCAGCCCCAGCAGTCGTGCGACCGCCGCGGCCAGGATCAGGAAAGGGAAGATCGCCAGCAGCGAGAGGTAGGCAAGGTTACCGGCGTGGATGAAACCGTCGTCGTAAAGGCCGATGCCGACGCGTTTGGCGATGATCAGCGGTCGGATTTCGCGTTTCGCTCGCTCGATCGCCGCCTTGCCGAAGCGCGCCCGCATCCGTGCCAGCCGTTTGCGCCGCGCTTCGGGCGATTGAGGATGAAACTCCTTCATTTGGCGGCGCTATCTCCGGCCCACGCCTAGACCCCGAGCGAGGCGCGGGGATTGCCGCCGCCGTCCCATTGCTCGGCGAAGCGGTTCAGCGCCTCGTCGTCCTTAGGAACGTCGACTGCCAGCTGGACCATCAAATCGCCGCGCTGCCCGTCCTTGCCGGTGAAGCCGCGCCCCTTGATCCGTAACACCTTGCCCGAGCTCGAGCCCTTGGGAACGGTCAGCATCACCGGTCCTTCGGGCGTCGGCACCTTCACCTTCGCTCCCAGCACCGCTTCCTTGAGCGTGATCGGCAGATTGAGGCGGATATTCTTGCCGTCGCGGACGAAGAAGGGATGCGAGGCGATCTCGATGGTGACGATCGCGTCGCCGCGCCCGCCGGGTCCCTCCTGCCCTTGACCCGACAGCCGGATCTTGCTGCCGTCCTCGACTCCGCGAGGCAGCTTGAGGTCGATGGTCTTGCCGCCCGCCAGGGTGACGCGCTGCTCCTTGAGCGTCGCCGCGTCGACGAACGGGACCGCCAATCGATACGCGACGTCAGCGCCCTTCTGTGGCGGCCGGGCTCGGCCGAAGCCGCCAAACGGGCCGCCGCTGCCGGCACCGCCACGGCGCGCCTGGGCCGCTCCGAACAGGCCCTCGAACAGGTCGGACAGGTCGGCTGTGTCGGCGGAAAATCCACCGGGGTGCCCATCAAATCCGCCACCGCCAGGACGAGCTCCGCCTCCACCGCCAAACCCGCCGCCGAATGGCATGCGCGGGTTGCCATCCTCGTCGATCTCGCCGCGGTCGTAGCGGGCGCGCTTGTCCTTGTCGGACAATAGGTCGTAGGCCTGCGTTACCTTGGCAAAACGCTCGGCGGCCTTGGGATTGTCCTTGTTGCGGTCGGGGTGCAGCTGCTTGGCGAGGCTGCGATAGGCCTTCTTGATCTCGGCCTCGCTCGCCCCGCGTTGGATTCCAAGCTGCTGGTAAAGGTCCATCGTTCCCCTCTGTCACACCCGTTTCTTAGGCCGGCCCCCTCCCGTCAAGCTTCGCCGAGCCTCGACAGCGCAGAATCAAGCGGGCAAAGGCGGCCCATGGCCGACGACCCCATCGCCCTGTTCGACGCCTGGTACGCCGAGGCCAAGGCTTCGGAAATCAATCTGCCGGACGCGATGGCGGTGGCCACGGCGTCTCCCGACGGGGTTCCTTCGGTGCGCATGGTCCTGCTGAAGGAATATGGGATCGACGGATTCACCTTCTATACCAATGCCGATAGCCGGAAGGGCGAGGAACTGGCATCCAATCCGCGCGCCGCGCTGCTGTTTCACTGGAAATCCCTGCGGCGCCAGGTGCGGATCGAGGGTCCGGTCGAAGAAGTAAGCGCCGCGCAGGCGGATGCCTATTTTGCGACGCGCAGCCGGGATTCTCAGCTCGGCGCATGTGCTTCACTACAGTCACGACCGCTCGACAACAGGGGGGCGTTCGAAGCCAGTTACGAGGAATTGAAGCGGTGTTATGCCGGGATCGATGTACCGCGCCCGCCACGCTGGACCGGGTTTCGCGTCCTGCCACGCCTGGTCGAGTTCTGGATCGATCGGCCTTCCCGGCTCCATGAGCGTCGCCTGTTTACGCGAAAACCAGACGGCTGGGACGAAGGTCTGCTCTATCCATGAGCGGCGCGCACCATCATCACGCGCACGGCCATCACCACCATGGCCATGGTCACGGTCACTCGGGCGCCGACCGTGCGACTCTGACCAGCCGCGCCGCCCTCGCCAGCATCACGATGGCCCTGTTCCTGGTTGCGCTGAAGAGCTGGGCCAGCTGGGACACCGGCTCGGTGGCGATGCTCGGCAGCCTCGCCGACACTGCGCTCGATTTCATCGCCAGCCTGATCACCTTCCTCGGCGTTCGCTGGGCGGCAATGCCGGCCGACGAGGAGCATCGCTACGGCCATGGCAAGGCCGAGGCGCTGGCAGCGCTGACCCAGGTGATCCTGATAACCGTGTCGGCGCTGGGCATCGGGTGGCGGGCGTTCGAACGGCTACGCAGCGGCGAGCCGACGCAGGGGCTGGAGCTGGGCGTCGGCGTGTCGGTGGTCGCCATGTTCGCAACCTTCGGCCTGCTGGCCTATCAGCGCTATGTCATTCGAAAGACCGGCTCGGTCGCGATCCTGACCGACCATGTCCATTACCAGACCGACGTGCTCTTGAATCTGTCGGTGATCGGCGCGCTGCTGCTCGACCAGCTGCTCGGCTGGCGGCTGGCCGATCCATTGTTCGGCTTCGCCATCGCCGCCTGGCTGATGTACGGCGCCTGGGGCGCCGCCAGCCATTCGGTCGACCAGCTGATGGACCGCGAATGGCCCGACCATGAGCGCGAAGCTTTCCTCGAGGCGGCTCGCGAATATCCGGAGCTGGCCGGCCTTCACGACCTTCGTACCCGCACCTCGGGCGCCCACCGCTTCGTCCAGTTTCACGTCTGGGTGCCGGGCCACTGGACGGTGCGCGAGGCGCATGAGCGGATGGACGCGGTCGAGGAGAAATTGCAGCACCGGTTCCCCTCGACCGAGATCATCATCCACCTCGATCCCGAGGGTCACACCGACCGCGAGGGAATTTTGCCCAAGCATTTGACGGAGAGCGCGCGATGACGCCCCTGCCCTTCTTCCAGGTCGATGCCTTTGCGGAGCGGCCGTTCGCCGGCAACCCGGCCGCGGTGATGCCGCTCGACCATTGGCTCGACGATGCGGTGATGCAGGCGATCGCGTCCGAGAATAATCTCAGCGAGACGGCCTTCACGGTGCCGAGCGAGCGCGACGATGCCGACTATGATTTGCGCTGGTTCACACCGGCGACCGAGGTGCCGCTTTGCGGGCATGCGACCTTTGCCGCCGCGCACATCCTGATCAAAGGCGCCGAGATCCGGTTCGCCACGCAGTCGGGAATCCTGACGGTGACGCGCGATGGCGACATGCTGCAAATGAGCCTGCCAGCCTACTCCGTGCAAGCCGGCGAAGTACCGGGTCTGCTGGAAGCGCTGCGGCTCAAACAGGGAAAAATGTTCATTGGGCAGGGCTCCGAGCCGGCAGTGATCATATCTCTGCCCGATGAGCAGGCGGTGCGGGCGGTCAGCCCTGATTTCCGGGCACTCAAGGCCCTCAACCTGTTCCTGGCTATCGTCACCGCCCCCGGGTCCCAGCAGGATATCGCCAGCCGAGTGTTCTGCCCCTCGGTGGGCATCGACGAGGACCCGGTGACCGGCGCCGCCCACGCCGCGCTGGTGCCGTTCTGGGCCGAGCGTCTCGGCCGTCACCGCTTCACCGCGCTCCAGGCGAGCAAGCGAAGCGGCCTGCTGGACTGCGAGTTGCGCGACGACCGAGTGATTCTCGGCGGACATGCGGTCACGGTGATCGAAGGCTATTTCCAGATTTAGGCGGCCACAGCCTCATCGATCGCGGCGGCTTCGGTCGCGACGATGGTGCCGCCGCCTAGAAGGCGATCACCCTCGTAGAACACTGCCGACTGGCCCGGCGCGACGCCGTATTCCGGCGCGGCGAAGGTAAGGCGCTCGCCGTCCCATGACCCGACGACGGGCTGCGCTAGCGAGCGCACCTTGGCCTCTACCCGTGTCTGGTCCTCGGCCAGCCAGTTGACCCCCTCGACCCTCGCGGCGCCGACTGCCAGCGCCCGACGGGGGCCGACGACCAGGCGCTGTTCGTCAGGCTCGATGCGGACGACGTAGAGCGGCTCGGGCTGGCCGCCGATCTCGATGCCGCGACGCTGGCCGATGGTGAAATGGACCACCCCCTGGTGCTCTCCCAGCACGCGGCCTTCCAAGTCGACGATCTCGCCCGGGGCGGCGGTCTCCGGGCGGAGCCGCTTGACCAGCCCGGCATAGTCGCCGTCGGGGACGAAGCAGATGTCCTGGCTGTCGGGCTTGTCGGCCACCACCAGGCCGGCTTCCACCGCCAGCTTACGGGTCTCGCTCTTCGGCAGGTCGCCGAGCGGGAAACGCAAATACTCCAGCTGGTCGCGCGTCGTGCCGTAAAGGAAATAGCTCTGGTCGCGGGCCGGGTCGCGGCCTTTCCACAGCTCGACGCGGCCTTCGCGCTCGACTCTTCGAACATAGTGGCCGGTCGCCAGGCAGTCGGCGCCGAGATCGCGCGCGAAGCCGATCAGGTCGGTGAACTTCACTCCCTGGTTGCAGAGCGAGCAGGGCACCGGCGTTCGGCCAGCCGCATATTCGTCGGCGAACTTGTCGATCACGCCGCTTCGGAAGCGGCTCTCGTAATCGAGCACATAATGGGCGATGCCTAACCGGTCGCAGACGGTCTTGGCGTCGTAGATATCCTGGCCGGCGCAGCACGACCCAGAGCGCTTCACCGCTTCGCCATGATCGTAGAGCTGGAGCGTAACGCCGATCACCTCGGCGCCGGTCTTGGCGGCGAGCGCGGCCACGACGCTGCTGTCGACGCCGCCGGACATGGCGACGACAATACGGGCGTCCCTGGTGGGGCGGTTCAAGGCGAAGTCGATCTGCATTGAAGCGCGCGTC
>DASWTR010000017.1:0-1913 GCA_036402035.1 Sphingomicrobium sp. | reverse complement strand
GTCGTCGGGGTCCGGAACGGTGCGGTCAGCTGGGTGAAGCCGTCGTAGATCGCGCGCGCGGCCCAGGCGATCGTCGCCGGCCGGTTCGACCCGCCGCGGGCGAAGAAGGCGACCGCGATGCGGCGCCCGTCATGCAGAGTGATGAAGCCGACGTCGCTGGTATAGCCGTTCAGCGTGCCGGTCTTGTGCTCGACCCGCGCCCAGCGCGGCAGCATCGCCCGCATGCGGTTCTTGCCGGTCTGGCAGCGGGCCATGACGTCGAGCAGATAGGAGCGGCTCTCGGGCTGCAGCAATTGCCCGCTGTCGATCTTGCGCAGCAGCTCGACCATCGCCTTGGGCGTGCTCGAATCCTTGACGTCCCACAGGTCGCGGGGGCTGCGGAGCAGCTGGGCGATGTTGCGGTCGATGCGGATGCCGGTGACGCCCTGCTGCGACAGCCAATTGTGCAGGGTCCTCGGCCCGCCGAGGTCGCGCATCAGCACATCGGTGGCGTGATTGTCGCTGCGGATCATCATCGCTTCGATCAGCGAGCGTGCCGAACGGCCACCGATCCGGTCGTCGAGCGAGCGTCGGCCATGTTCGACCTGGGCGAGATAATTGGCCGCGACGGCGATCTTGACCGTGCTGGCCATCGGGAAGGGCTCGTCGCCGCGGATGCTGATCAATTCGCCGGTCTTGAGGTCGAGCGCGGCCACGCCGTAATCGCCCGACCGCGACTTGATCAGCGAGGCAAGCTGCTGCTCGAACGACTGCATGGCCGGCGAGGATGCCGCCAGCGCCGGCTGCGCGAGCATAAGGAGAAAGCAACAGAAAGCGGCAAGGAAACGCATGGCTCTCCCTCTATAAGCAGCAAAGTTCAGTCGGTTCCACCCAAATGGTTAACAAATCCTTGCCAAAACTCCGGCGCAGCGCTGGGTCGCAAAGCTGGTGCGATAAATCGCACTCGAACTGATCTCTCGATCGCGACGCATCCGACGGCGCTTGGATTGCTGGCCCGCTTTCTGATAGCGCTCAATCATGCCGCTAAGCGCCGCCACCTCCGCCCGCGAGATATTGACCGGCCTCCATGAGGTCATGGCCAAGCGCGGATCGGCGCAGGCCAAGCTGGACAGGGTGGTCGATCTCATCGCCGAAGCGATGCAGAGCGAGGTCTGCTCCATCTATCTGCTGCGCGACACTGCGCTGGAACTGTCGGCGACGCATGGCCTCCGCAAGGAAGCGGTTCACGTCACCCGGTTGGCGATGGGCGAAGGGCTGGTCGGCACGATCGCCGAGGAAGGCCGCATCCTCAACCTGGATGAGGCAGCCAATCATCCGGCTTTCGCTTATCGGCCCGAAACGGGCGAGGAACGGTTCCACAGCTTCGCCGGCGTGCCGATCATCCGGCGCGAGAATCCGATCGGGGTGCTCGCCGTCCAGCATGCCGAACCGCGGCGCTACGACGATGTCGAGATCGAAGCGCTGCAGACGGTAGCGATGGTCCTGAGCGAGATGATCGCCAGCGCCCGGCTGGTCGATGGCGCCCGCGCGTCGATGCGCAACGCCGGTATGCAGCGCGAAACGGGGCTCAAGCTGGTTACCGGCATGGCCAAGGGCGTGGCCGTGTTCCACCAGCCTAAGGTGATCATCGAGCATACCGTCGCCGAGGATATCGAGGCGGAGCGCACCCGGGTTTACGCCGCCTTTCGCCGGATGCGCGAGCAGATCGACCATATGACCCGCGAGGCCGAATTCGGCACCGCCGGCGAGCATAATGAGATCCTCGAGACCTATAAGATGTTTGCCTATGACGAGGGCTGGTCGCGGCGGATCAACGAGGCGATCGACAGCGGCCTCACCGCCGAAGCAGCGATCGAGCGGGTCCAGCAGCGCACCCGAGCCCGAATGCGGGAGATCGACGACCCGCTGCTCAA
>DASWTR010000016.1:0-13149 GCA_036402035.1 Sphingomicrobium sp. | reverse complement strand
AGCACCGGCATGCCGTAGATCGGCGATCCCTTGTCGGTCTTGGCCGCAGGATTGGTGACGTCGTTGGCGCCGATGACGAAGGCGACGTCGGCGGTGGCGAACTCGCTGTTGATATCCTCCAGCTCGAACACCTCGTCATAGGGCACGTTGGCTTCGGCCAGCAGCACGTTCATGTGGCCGGGCATTCGGCCGGCGACGGGGTGGATCGCATATTTGACGTCGACCCCCTCCTTCTTGAGCAGGTCCGCCATCTCGCGGAGGATATGCTGCGCCTGGGATACGGCCATGCCATAGCCCGGGACGATGATCACCTTGTCGGCCTGACTCATCAGGAAGGCGGCATCCTCGGCCGAACCGCGCTTGTAGGGCCGGTCAATCGCGGCCGCGCCGCCGCTGGACTCGACCGCACCGAAGCCGCCGGCGATGACCGAGATGAAGCTGCGGTTCATCGCCCGGCACATGATGTAGCTGAGGATTGCGCCGGACGAGCCCACCAGCGCGCCGGTGATGATCATCGCCGTATTGTGCAGGGTGAAGCCCATCGCCGCCGCGGCCCAACCCGAATAGCTGTTGAGCATCGAGATCACGACCGGCATGTCCGCCCCGCCGATCGGGATGATCAGTAGGAAGCCGATCAGGAAGGCGAGGATCGTCAGCGTCCAGAAATCGATCGGCGACTGCGAGTGCCAAAAGCCGAAGATGAAAAAGATGATTGCCAGGCCGACGGCAAGATTGATCCAGTGCCTAGCGGGCAGGAGGATCGGCTTGCCGCTCATATTGCCGTTGAGCTTGAGGAAAGCGATTACTGAGCCGGAAAAAGTGATTGCGCCAATTGCGACCCCCAGGCCCATTTCGATCCGGCTGACGCCAAGGATCGCGCCCGAGACGTCGACGATGCCGAATGCGGCGGGATTAAGAAATGCCGCGGCGCCGACCAGCACCGCCGCCATGCCGACCAGCGAGTGGAATGCGGCGACCAGCTGGGGCATGGCGGTCATCTGGATCTTTCGGGCGGTTACCAGGCCAATGCCGCCTCCGATCAGGATGGCAGCGCCGATTTCCCATAGCGATGCCAATTCATGGGTCGCCAACGTCGTGACCACCGCGATGGCCATGCCAGCCATACCAAGTCGGTTGCCACGCCGGCTGCTGTCGGGACTCGACAGGCCCCGTAGCGCCAAGATGAAGCAGACGCCGGAAATCAGATAAGCGAGAAGCACCCAGCTCGGGATCGCCGCGGCCTCATGCATCGCGGCGCTCCTTCTTCTTGTACATGGCCAGCATTCGCGCCGTGACCGCGAAACCGCCGAAGATGTTCACCGATGCCAGCGCCACCGCGATCAGCCCCAGCCATTTCGATTGCACGCTGCCCGCCGCCGCCGCCGCGATCAGCGCTCCGACGATAATCACCGAGGAAATGGCGTTGGTGACGCTCATCAGCGGCGTGTGCAGCGCCGGCGTGACCGACCAGACAACATAGTAGCCGACGAAACAGGCCAGCACGAAAATCGACAGGATCGAGATGAAGTCCAACGGACGCCTCCCCCGTTTTGGTTGGCGAACTTGTGGCAAGCCGAGGCGACGATGTCGAGGCGCGAAAAATCGCGTTCACCGGCGCCATTAATCCGGTTCGGTTTCCGATTTGTAAACCTTTTTGGGGCCAAGGGATTCGCGAGCAGAAAGGGAATTGGCCACCGATGCGCTGGCTGCGCCGAAAGGACCGCAAACCGAAGGCCGAGCGTCCCAGGCGGATTCTCGGCTGGGCGCTGGTGCTTGGCCTGCTCCACGGGCTGGCCGGCGGCA
Organism: Sphingomicrobium sp.; assembly: GCA_036402035.1. Taxonomy (GTDB): domain Bacteria; phylum Pseudomonadota; class Alphaproteobacteria; order Sphingomonadales; family Sphingomonadaceae; genus Sphingomicrobium. The sequence goes on along the minus strand of DASWTR010000016.1, from coordinate 11,346 downwards.
TCGAATATGACGAGAATGCGCTGCGGGTCGCCCGGAATCATATCAACGAACGCGATGCCAGCGGCGACATTGTCCTGGTCGGCATTGATGAGAAGTCACTTCGCGATGTTGGCCGCTGGCCTTGGCCGAGGGGGCGCTATGGCGATTTGATCGACGCGATCGGCAAGGCCGAGCCCAAGCAGCAAGTCCATGATTTCATGTTCCCGGACGCTTCAATTCCGGCAGAAGACGCCGCGCTCGCGAAGGCCATCGAGCGGAACGAGAATGTAACCTTGGGCTATTTCCTCCGCCTTGGCGCGCGGGACGGCCAGGTCGAGGACGTTCGCCCGCTGCCAATGTTCGCAAAGCATGCGCAGCTGGCATCGCTGACCTTCTGGTACAATTACGCAAACGAAGTCTGGACGATCCCCTATTCCCAACAAAGGGGTGACGAGCGTTATCACGCACTCGCATCCGTCATCGCGGGCGTCCGATCGGACTCGGAATCTTCCTTCCGGGTCAACTATGCCTTCCGGCCTGAGTCGATCCCGGTCGTAAGCGCTGCCGACGTGCTCAACGGCAGGGCGGATCTCAACCAGCTGAAAGGGAAGACCGTCGTCGTGGGGCCGACTTCCATAAGGTTGGGCGACCAATACCGGCTTCCGGGCTGGGGGAATGGCAGCGGAGTCTATATCCACATCATCGGTGCGGAAACGCTCAAGGCCGGCCGGCCGGTAGATCTCGGCTGGATTCCCGGGTTCATCCTCGCGGCGATTGGCGCCATCGCGGCAATGAGGCTTCGAGGCCGCGTCGGCGGCGCACTGCTGGCTGGAGTCAGCGTCGCACTCCTCACCCTCCCAATCGCGCTGGAGCGAGCGCAAATCTTTGCGGATATCACCACCGGACTGTTCGTCATCGTCTGGGTCGCAACAGGTCTTGCCCTCCAGGTAATGAAGCGGCGCGGCTTGACCAATGCCGTCAGTGGCCTCCCCAACCTCCTGGCGTTTCGCAAGGCGGCCGGCGAGCGCGAGCGTCCGTTGATCGTCGCCCGAGTAGTCAACTACCCGCAGATCGTCTCGACCCTCTCGCCTACACAAGAGCGGTCGCTAACGGAGCAGATCGTCGCGAGGCTGAAGGTCGGGTCTGAAATTTCGACCGTCTATCAAGGGGACGAAGGCATTTTTGCCTGGACCGTCCCGGATGGAACCGCGATCGGCCATCATGTCGAGGCGCTTCACGCCCTGTTTCGCAGCCCCGCGAAGATTGATGGACGGCCGTTCGATATTGCCATCAGCTTCGGCGTTGAGATCGGTAGTGGTCGATCGCTTACCAACCGGCTCAACAGCGCCCTGGTCGCGGCCGACGAAGCGACGGCTGAGGGCCTGCGGTGGAAATATCATGATCCCGAGCGTCTCAAGGACGCCGAGTGGCGCCTGTCCCTGCTGAGCCAGCTCGACGACGCGATCGATAATGGTCAGGTATGGGTCGCTTACCAACCACAGTTGGACCTCAAGACGCATCGCATTCGCGGCGCTGAGGCTTTGGCTCGCTGGACTCATCCCGAGAAGGGACCGATCAGTCCGAACGAATTCATCACCGCCGCCGAGCAGAACGACCGCATCGAAAAGCTGACCTTGTTTGTGCTCGACAAGGCAGTCGAAGCCGCCGCCCAGATCAACCGGCAGCATGGCAAGTTCGACATGGCCGTGAATCTTTCGGCGCGCATGCTGGCCGACAAGACGCTGCCGTCGAAGGTCCGCAAGATACTCGATCGGCATGGGCTCGACCCGGCCCTGCTGACGCTTGAGCTGACCGAGACGGCCGCCTTGGCGAACGGGGCCGATACCAGCCCGCTGTTCGGATTGCGCGATCTAGGCGTTCGAATCTCAATCGACGACTATGGCACCGGCCTGTCGACGCTCGACTATTTGAAGAAGGTGCCGGCCAGCGAGATCAAGATCGACCAAAGCTTCGTGAAATCGATGCGCGATCATCGCAGCGACCTGGTCATGGTTCAGTCGACCATTGCGCTCGCCCACTCGCTCGGCCGGATGGTCGTCGCGGAAGGCGTCGAGAGTCGCGAGATTCTCGACATGCTGGTGGCGATGAAATGCGAAGTGGCGCAAGGGTTCATCATCGGTCGGCCGTGCAGTCTCAATGACCTGTCAAAGCGGCTCTCCAGCGATCGCAAACGCCGCGCCGCCTAATACGCTCGCCTGTATTTGCGCAGGTCGGAAGCTGGTTTCCGACAATCCCTGAAATTCAAGTCTATTGATCACAGTAGTTGTGTTTCACAGCCGAATTCGGGATTGTGGTTAATTCATTGCTAACCATTTCGATTAAGGTTAATCTCCTGTCAGCGACATGAGTCGCCAAGCGACGACAGGGGACGAACATGAAGTACAAAAAAGCGAATGCCGGCCGTGGTGTTCTGAGCTGGCTTCTCGGCTGCGGCTGGGGCCTGGGCGGCGGCAGCGGCTAATCGAATTCCGGCCGTTTCGGCCGGTTTTCAGCCAAAAGAATATCAGACGATCTGCGACTCGGCGCGGATCGTCTTTTGGCGTCTTCGTCAAAAGCGCTTCGGCTTCGCGTTGAAGATTGATGGCGCCGTCCCGCGTGGAACACGGGCGCGACTCGGAATGGTTAATCGTTACTGAGCCGGCTTGAGTCGATCGTGAATGATTGCGCCGCCCCGCGTCAGCCGGATCGCAACGACGATTTCGTCGTCATCCGGCAGGACTGCCGAGCCGGCATCTTTATCCCAGAAAGCGGTCAGGAAATTGGCGAGGTTCCGGGCGAACAGCGCCGACGCATCCGCCGCCAGGGTCCGCGCCAGTTGCACGGCCCCGACAATCGTGACGCCGTGGCGCTCGACCGTCTCACCAGCGATGCAGCCTTCGACATTGCCGCCAGCTTCCGCCGCCAGGTCCACGATTACGCTGCCGGGCCGCATCGTCGCCAGCTGTACATCGCTGATCAGCCGCGGCGCGGGGCGTCCGGGGATTAGCGCAGTGGTGATGACAATGTCCTGCTTGGCGATGTGTCCCGACACAAGCTCGGCCTGGGCCGCCTGATATTCGGCGCTGGTCTCGCTGGCGTAGCCGCCCTGCCCTTCGCCCTCGATACCGGCAACGCCCTCGACGAAGATCGGCTTGGCGCCCAGCGATTGGATTTGCTCCCTCGTCGCCGAGCGGACGTCGGTTGCACTGACCTGCGCGCCAAGCCGCCGCGCAGTGGCGATGGCCTGGAGGCCGGCCACGCCGACACCCATGACGAACAGCTTGGCCGGACTGACCGTGCCCGCCGCCGTCATCATCATCGGGAAGGCTCGGCCGTAGATCGAAGCCGCATCGACCACCGCCTTGTAGCCGGCGAGATTCGACTGCGACGACAATATGTCCATCGACTGGGCCCGGGTGATACGGGGCATCCACTCCATCGCCAAAGCCTCGAGTCCGGCCTTGGCATAGGCATCGACCACATTGGCTCGCTTGGTAGGATCCAGCGCGCCGACCAACAAAGCGCCCTTCTTGGCGCCGGCCAGCGACTGGGGCTCGGGTCCCTGGATGCAAAGGATGATGTCGGCGTCTTTCAGGACATCCGACCGCGAACCCAGCGTCGCTCCCGCCGTTTCAAAATCCGCGTCGGCGATCGAGGCCGCCTCCCCAGCGCCTTTCTCGACCGCTACCGAGGCGCCCAGCCCGATGAATTTCTTCACCGTTTCCGGAATCGCGGAGACCCGCGTCTCCGCGCCGGCTTCCTTGAGGACCGCGACCTTCAAGTCGGACACTAATTATAGATGATGTACATCACGACCAGCGCCGTGACGAAGGAGATGGCCGCGCCATATTTCAGGAGCTTGAGGAAGCCGTCGTAATTGCGGAAGTGCGCCGGATAATCCATCTCGGTGGCGGTCGGGTGGACCTTGTCGTCGGCCATTCTGCTGATCCCCATTGAAGTGCTGTACTTGGGGCGGGGTCTTAACAAGCCCGTCGCCGGTGCCCAAGCGCCTTTTTCAGCCCGCCTTAAGACGAGCTTTACCCATTTGCCCTAAAGCCGACACATGCGCGAAGAAGTGGTACTCCGCTCCCTGCTGCTGGTGGACGCCGACGCCGATGAGCGCCGGCAATTGTCGGCCGTCGCCGCGCGCGCCGGATGGAGCACGGTCGGTGCCGCTTGCGCCGAGACCGCCGGGGCGATCCTCCAGGGTCCCCACGGTCGCGAAGTCCGCTCCGCCATCCTTTCCAGCTGGAACCCGGAAGAAGGCCCGGCACTGATTGCGGCGCTGCGCCAGTGCCGACCGAACTTGCCGGTGATCGTCCTCGCCGACCGCGGCTCGATCGCCCTGGCCGTCGAAGCCATGCGGGCCGGCGCTTCCGATTATCTGGCCAAGCCGATCGCGCCGGAGCGGCTGCTCGACGCCCTGGCCTCTCACGCCGACCGCCGCCGCGCGGTGGGCGAGTTGGCGCCGCTGTCCGAGAAGATTGCGCCGGAATTGATGCTCGACCAGCTGATCGGCGCCGCGCCCGATTTCCGCGCGGCGCTGGCCGTCGCGGCCAAGGCCGCGCGCAACCGGCTGCCGATCCTGGTGGTCGGCGAGGCCGGCACCGGCAAGGAAACCTTCGCCCACGCCATTCATCATGCGAGCCTTCGGGCCAAAGGCCGCTTCGTCCAGGTGGACTGTAAGGCGGTCGCTGCAAATATCATCGAAAGCGAACTGTTCGGCCATATGCCCGGCGCCTTCCCCGGCGCTTTCACCGAGCGGGTCGGCCGGATCGTCGAGGCGGATGGCGGAACGCTGCTGCTCGATGAGGTTGGTGCGCTGCCGCCCGAGACTCAAGAGAAGTTGGACCGGGTCCTCGCCACGGGCGAAGTCCGGCCGGTTGGCTGCAACGGCTCCAACTCGGTCGATGTCCGCGTGATTGCGACGTCGAGCCGTGAACTGCCAGCCGATTTCCATCCTGGTCTCGCCGAGCGGATCGGGACGACCACCGTCACGCTGCCGCCGCTGCGCGATCGAAGCGGCGACATTCCGGCGCTCGCCCGTCATTTCCTGACGCGCTTCGCCGAAGAACCGGGCATGCGCCCGCTGTCGATCGGGAATGACGCACTGGCGGTGCTGATGCGTTACGGCTGGCCGGGCAACGTCCGCCAGCTTGCCGGCGTGCTGTTCCGGGCCGCGCTGCAGGCCAGCGGTCATTCGCTGACTGCTGACGACTTCCCGCATATCGCGATTCAGTCGCGATTCACCGGCCGCCGCAGCGACGTCGCGCCGGATATCGGCAAGATATCGGCCGATGCCGCGATGGCGGGAGCACCCGGCGTCATTCTTTACCGTCAGGACGGCCATTTGCGTCCGCTGGAAGAGATTGAGGCCGACATCATCCGCCTCGCCATCGGCCATTACCGCGGCCGCATGACCGAAGTCGCCCGCCGCCTCGGCATCGGCCGCTCGACCCTTTACCGCAAGCTCGGCGAGCTGGGCATCGATACTGCAGCCTGAATTGATGGTGATGTAATGAGCTTCCTCGGCAAAATCCGCGGCATGTTTGGCAGCGCCGACGACCAGCTGGTCAGCGACCAACCGGTGCGCAGCCGTACCTTCTCCGCAACCCAATTTCGTGAAGAGGAGCTGGCGCGGGCCGCCGAAGCACGGGCCCGTGCGGAAGAAGTTCAGATCGACGCTGCGCAGGTGCTGAGCCCGGCCGTCAACCCGGTTGCGGAAACGCTGATGGCCGAGGATGCCCAGCCTGAGGTCGAATCCGAAGTCGAACCGGCTCCCGTCTCTGCGCCGCCGCCGGCGGCCGACCCGATGCCGTGGGACGAAGCGGTCGGCTGGCTGTCGCAGCGCTCGGCCGAAACCCGCAACTTCGTCGGCACTTACTGGAATTGGGACTACGACCTGCGCGTGCTCCACTTCCTGGCGCAGCAGCCGGACCTGGATGCCGGCGTCGCCGCGCACATCTTCTGGATCACCGCGGCCAGCGAAGATTATTTCCCGTTCGGGGACGACGAGCCGGACAGCGAAGTGACCGAGCAGGTTGCCTGGCTAACCGACTTCCTCGGGCGCCGCTTCGCCGAAGGCGCGTTCCGCCCCGCCAGCTACGGCTTCGACGACAGCTGGGACTGCACCAGGTTGAAGAAGCGACTCGCCGAACTCCATGCAAAGGATCAGCTTCCCTGGTCGCCTGAGGCGCTTCCGACCCGCTCGACCGCCGAACTGATGAGCTTCGACGACATTCCCGAAGAGGAGCGTGAAGAAGTCGCCGCGTTCCTGGCGCGGTTCGGAGTCTACTGAGCGGCTCACACTCGCTCTTCGAGAAGTCTTTACTTATATAAGTACCATCTAATATAAGGTCTCCATCGTATCGAGGAGACTGTGATGGAATTCGACGTATCGCGCCACATTGGCGCCATCACCCGCCAGGTTGTCGACGGAGAGCGGGACGGCAAGCCGACTCGCATCGTTCGCGCCAGCCGCAGCTTCAGGACCGACATCGACGACACTTGGGACGCGGTCACTAATCCGGCGCGCATCCCACGCTGGTTCTCGCCCGTGAGCGGCAACCTCAAGCCAGGCGGCCGCTATCAGATCGAGGGCAATGCCGGTGGCACGATCGAGGAATGCGACCCGCCGCGCCGCCTCTCCCTCACCTGGGAATTTGGCGGCGGTGTTTCCTGGGTAGCTGTGAACCTCGTCGAGGAAGCCGGCGGGACAAGGCTCGAACTGGAGCATATGGCGCCGCTCGACGACAAGTCGGAAGAATTTTGGAACCAGTACGGACCGGGCGCGGTCGGCATCGGCTGGGACCTCTCGTTCCTTGGCCTGGCCGAACATCTGGAGCATGGCTGGGACAAGCCGCCTGAAACCGACACCGAATGGGTCAAGAGCGACAATTACAAGGCATTCGCGCGAGGCAGCAGCACCAGTTGGCGCGACGCCTCGATCGCTTATGGTACCGAAACGCAGGCCGCTACCGAAGCGGCGGACCGCACAACCCAATTCTACGGGGCCTGATTGCACGCGTTCGACATCCTCGGCGACCCCGTGCGCCGCCGCATTCTCGAGCTGCTTGCCGAGCGGGAGCATGCATCGGGCGAGCTGGTCGCGATCATCGGGCGTGAGTTCCGCATCAGCCAGCCGGCGGTTTCGCAACATCTCAAGGTTCTGCGTGAAGGTGGCTTCGCGACCGTCCGCGCCGAGGCGCAGCGTCGAGTCTATGCGGTGGATACAACCCCGCTCCAGCAGGTCGACCAATGGATCGGCCGCTTCCGCACCTATTGGGAAAGCAAGCTCGACGCGCTGGAAACCGAAATCGCCCGTGGCAAACGGCAGCGTCGTCTATCTGTTCAGGAGGGCGTCAACGCCGCGTCCCGCAAGCCTCGCCAGACACGAAGCGCCTGAATCGTCTCCGGTACATCATGGACACGAACGATTTGGACACCCTGCTCCACCGCTTTGAGAGCCAATGTAAGGCTACCAGGCAAGCGTTCGTCCGCCGGCGCCTCGTTGGCCAGCGCGCCGATCATGCGTTTGCGGCTGGCGCCAAGCACGATCGCGCAGCCAAGGCCGTGCAGCAACGCGAGGCCATTCATCAGCTCGAGGTTGTGGGCGACGGTCTTGCCGAAGCCGATGCCTGGATCGATGAGGATTCTTTCGCGGGCGATCCCGGCCGCCTCTGCCGCCGCGACACGCTCTTCAAGCCATAGAAAGACTTCGATCAGCACATCCGCGTAGCGCGGGTCCTTCTGCATGGTCTGAGGATCACCCTGATGATGCATCAGTATGACCGGCACACCTGCGGAGGCGACCACGCCAGGCGAATTCGGATCCCAGGTCAGCGCCGATACGTCATTGACCAGCCTCGCGCCCGCCCCCAGCGCCGCGCTCATCACACCGGATTTGCGCGTGTCGATGGATACCGCGGTTCCGCCCGCCGCCAGCTGCTGGACGATGGGCAGGACGCGCTCGATCTCGTCTCCTTCCCACACGGCGTTGGCCCCCGGCCGCGTGGATTCCCCGCCGACGTCGATGATTGCGGCGCCCAGTGAGGCCATGCGCGCGCCCGCTTCAGCTGCGGCCGAAGCGTCGGCATAGCTGCCGCCGTCGGAAAAGCTGTCAGGGGTGGCATTGACGATAGCCATCACCTGCGGCTGGTCCAGGCGAATAGTCCGTTCGCCGAGGTGCAGCGCGGCGCGCGGCGCAGTGATCCGCGACCAGTCCGCCGCCATGGCCTCGTCGAAGCGATCCTCGATGCCCTCGACCGGCACGATCTCGGTCGCGACCCGCTTGTTGCCCTCGACGCGGATCAACTCGACCAGACCGAACCAATTCAACCCTCCGGCAAGCCGCGCGACCTTTCCGTCATGGCCGAAGGGTGAGTCGACGAAGCCCGCGGGCCGTATCAGGGTGCGCATAATTACTCGCTGAGCTCGGAAGGCGGATTGCCGACCGGGGCGCTCTCCGACTTCGGCGCACGGGCGTCAAGCGCGGCAAGCCAGGTCGCAGCCTCGCTGCCAACGCTAATCTCCGGGTTGGACGAATTGATGCCCAGCTTCTTCTCCCAGCCATAGATGGAGACCACGGCTCGCCGGAACTGCCGGACGAACGTGTCGGGCTTCCGCATCGCCTGGTTGACCAGGGCGTGGCCGAAGAAGGTCCAGTCGTTGCCCGGCGAGCAGCCGAAAGACGGACGCGTCGCGGAGGCGGCGGTTGCCACCACGGTTCGCGGCCCCGCCAGAGCCGGAATGAACTGGCCCGAATAACAGGCCTGGAGGATGATTAGTCGGTTCTGAAAGCCGTGGGGAGTCAGCATCGCCGCGAGTTGCGTCGGAGTAATGACCCCGCTGCCGCGAACCGGATCCTTGTAGTTCAGGCCCGAACGCGGCGTTCCGTGGCTCGTCGTGTAGAGTATGAGCACATCTTCGTTGCGATCCATCAGTGCCGCCGCGCGAACAAGTGCCATCTCGAGATGCTTTGGCGTACCTGCGGCGTGCGCCTTGTCCTCACCCTCGTCCTCGGCAAGAATGATGGTCCTTCCTTGCGCGTCGAACCGGCTGGCAATCACCCGACCCGCTTCGCGTGCTTCCCGACGGAATACCGGGTCCGTGTCGAGTGCCGCGACGATCACATAGGCATCGATTATTCCCGGCCGCTGCGATTGCATGGCTCCAAGCGCACGCTCCATTCGCACGGCATCTTGTTCAATGGCCGGCGCTGCAGCCGGCTGAGCGAGTGATGAAGTCGCGATCAGCGCCAAAATGGTCAGCGACAGGCTTGCTACCCGCATGTGGGATATCATGGCTGCTGTGACGCAGCCCGCAAGAGTTCAGGCGGGATCGGTCAAATATTTCTGCCGCAGTGCGTCAATCGGCTGAAGCTTGCCATCCAGCTCCATGTGCCAGAAAGTCCAGCCGTTGCACGACGGCGCTCCCTGCAGCGCCGCGCCGACCTTGTGGATCGAGCCGGCCTCTCCATCGCATGTCACCGAGCCGTCGGCGCCCACGCGCGCCGCCCAGCGCCGCTTGGTATCGGTCAGAACTGACCCCGCCGGCACCAGCCCGCTTTCGACCAGCAGGCCGAATGCGACGCGCGGCTGGCTGCGCTTGTCGGCCATCACCGTCATCGCGCTCTCGTCGAGCGGCAGGGTCGCGTCGATGCGCTGCCGCGCTACCTTCACATAAGAGCGTTCGCGCTCGATCCCGATCCATTTGCGCCCTAGCCGCCGTGCCACGGCGCCGGTCGTCCCGGTGCCGAAGAATGGATCGAGCACCACATCGCCCGGCTTGGTGCAGGCAAGCAGGATGCGATAAAGCAGCGCCTCCGGCTTTTGTGTCGGATGCGCCTTCTCTCCGGCATCGTCCTTGACCCGCTCGCTGCCCGAGCAGATTGGCAGCACCCAGTCCGACCGCATCTGAAGGTCGTCGTTGAGCGCTTTCATTGCGCGGTAGTTGAAGGTGTAGCGCGCCTTCTCGTCCTTGGCGCACCACAGCAAGGTCTCATGCGCGTTGGTGAAGCGGGTGCCGCGGAAATTGGGCATCGGGTTGGCCTTGCGCCAGACGATGTCGTTCAGGATCCAGAAGTCCGCATCCTGCAGCAACGATCCGACCCGGTAGATATTGTGGTAGCTGCCGATCACCCAGATGGTGCCGTTGTCCTTCAGGATGCGCCGCGCCTCGGCCAGCCACTCACGGGTAAAATCGTCGTAGGTGGCGAGACTGTCGAACTTGTCCCACTCGTCATCGCAGGCGTCGACCTTGCCACCCTCCGGCCGGAACAGATCGCCACCGAGCTGGAGGTTGTAGGGCGGGTCTGCGAAGATCATGTCGACTGACTTGTCGGGCAGTTTCGCCATCTCGGCGATACAGTCGCCTTCGAGGATCGTGTCGAGCGGCAGCTCCTTCGCCTTCCTGGGACTGGTAAGCGGGCGCGAACGCCCGAGGCTCTCCGTGACTGGCACGATCATGTTCATGGCTGGCGATCCCCGTTGCTCGATATCCTCGATGAGTCAGGCCGGACTCGTGGTCAAGGCAGGCGGCCCAGCACCTGAAACGTAGTCATGAGAACAAAAGGAATCCGGCCTCGCGCGAGCCACAACATATTGAGTCCGGCCGGATCGATTGGACTCAATCCCTAGTGGTGTGACTCGAAAGACTCTGACCTGGATTTATTGCAGCGGGAGCGGCATTTCCTGTTCGACCCGTTCGCGCACCTTGGAAAAGGTGCGGCGGTGCAGCGGGGTCAAGCCGAGTGTCTCAAGCGCCCGAATATGCTCCGGCGTGGGGTAGCCGCGGTTGGTTTCCCAGCCATATCCTGGATAGGTCCGGGCATGGTCGGCCATGATCCGATCGCGCGTGACCTTGGCGACGATCGATGCGGCGGCGATCGAACGGCACTTGGCGTCGCCGGCGACGATCGCTTTCGAAGGACGTTGCCAGCGCGGAGTCGCATTGCCGTCAACCAGCACCCAGGCCGGCTCGAACCCTAGCGCCTCGACCGCTCGGCTCATCGCCAGCATCCGCGCCCAGTAAATGTTGATCTGGTCGATCTCCTCGACCGAGGCCATGCCGACGCCGATCCGCGCGACCTTCTGCAACCGGATGTAGATCGCTTCGCGCGTGTCGAGGTCCAGCTTCTTCGAATCATCGATCCCGCGCGGGAATTTGTCGCGGTCCAGCACAACCGCCGCCGCAACGACCGGCCCCGCAAGCGGCGCACAGCCGGCCTCATCGACCCCGGCGAGGGGCTGCGGATAAGGGAGCTCGAGCTTGAAACAGGGCCGCTTCACGAGTCGGGACGCTATTCCAGCTTACTCTCGTCATTCCAGCGAAAGCTGGAATCTACCTTATTTTTTCTGTGGATAGCGC
>DASWTR010000015.1:0-3026 GCA_036402035.1 Sphingomicrobium sp. | reverse complement strand
AGGCAGCGCGCCTGATATTCGATCAGGGTGCGGCCGGCGAGCGGCAGCAGCGCGCGAAGCCCGCCCGCATCATCCTCCTGATAGGCACCGATCAGGGCGCCGAGCGCCATGGCTTGCTCCCGCGTAACTGGAATCCCCCTGAGGGGCGGGGACCATAAGGCAGTCTAGCCGGGCATTTCCAGTGGCGACTGTGGCCATTTGCCGCTTTCGCCTACCAACAAAGGTGGTAAACTCCCCGGTCATGAGCACCAATCCTTTCCGCGCCCACGGCAATCGCTACCCTGAGGACCCTGCGGAGGAGGTGCCGCTGGTCGAAGGCGAGGAAGTGCAGGCCGAGCCCGGTTTCGACCGGATGAGCTGGGCGGAAATCCGCGAAGTCCAGGGCGTCGCGAGCGAGGGCGGGCGGCAAGTGCTCGGTTGGGCGCTGGGCATCATGGCGCTGCTGTGGACCGGCTATGCCGCCTGGTCGGCAGGCAGCGCGCTGGCCGCCGAGCCGCTAACCAGCCCGCAGGTTGCGCCGTGGATCGCGATCCTCGCCGGCCCGCTGGCGTTGATGGGCCTGACCTGGTTGATGTTCGGCCGCACCCGCCGCAAGGAGGCGGAGAAGTTCACCCGCTCGGTGATTACGATGCGAACCGAAGCGCGTGCGCTGCAGGACGTGCTCGCCGCGCTGCAGACCCAGATCGCGGAGAATCATCGCTCGCTGGGCGTGATGGCCGGCGACCTGATGGGCCTCGGCGACCAGGCCGCGACCCGGCTCGGCCATATCACCGCTCAGCTCAATGAGGGTTCGCGGACGCTTGCCGAGCATGGCGCAGCGCTCGACCGCTCGGCCGAGGCGGCGCGGACCGACATCGGAATCCTACTGTCGGATCTGCCTCAGGCCGAAGACAGCGCACGGCGGATGGCGGAAACGCTGCGGCTGGCCGGGCGCACGGCGGTCGAACAGGCCTCCGCCTTCGAAGGCCAGGTCAACCAGCTGTCGTCCCAGGCGCAGCAGGCCGATCTCATCGTGCGGGAAGCTTCGGAACGGCTGCTCGCCAACCTGGCCCAAATCGAAAGTGCCGGCAGCGCGGCCACGACCAGCGTGACCGAAGCGGGCAACACGTCGATGGCCAGCATCGACCAGTTGCTGACCCGGTCCGCCGAAGCATTGACCGAAATCCGGACCGGGATCGACGCTCAGGCTGCGGCGGTGTCGGCTTTGGTCGCCCAGAGCCAGGCGGGCATTGGCCGGGCCGGGATCGACGCGTCCGAATTGCTAGGCGAGCGGCTGGTAACGGCGGGCGCAGCGCTGGACGGGCTGACCGCCCGCATCGCCGAGCAGGAACGCGCTTCGCAGCGGCTGATGGCCGACCTCGACAGCGGCCTCGCCGCGCTCGACGAGCGCTTCATGGACCTGGCTCGCTCGGGGGACGAGCGCGCGGGACATGTTCAAACCGCACTTGGTCGCCTCCGCGGAGAGCTTGAAAGCCTGGCGTCGACCACTTCGGCGCAAGATTCAAACCTCGACAACCTCGCCGATCGCACCCAGCGGCTGCGCGAAGGGGTCGATGCGCTTGGCGTGGCGCTGACCGGCCAGATGGCCTCGACATTGAGCGAAGCGGAGGCCGGCGCGGCCCGCCTGCTCGCCTCGGCGGAAGCCGCTCGTCCGCACATCGAGCAGATGCGCGATGCCGCGATCGAAGCCGAAACGCGGATCGAATCCGGTGCGTCAAACGTCGAGACGCAGCAGGAACGGCTGGCAGCGCTGATGACCTCGGTCGATCTTGGCGTCGGCCAGGCCGAGCAACGGCTGACCGAGCTGAGCGCGGCGATCGCTGCCGCCAGCGAAGAAGCCGGACGGCTATCGAACGAGACCGGCCCCGCGCTCGTCACGGCGTTGGTCCAGGTGCGCGAAGCGGCGTCCCACGCTGCCGAGCGCGCCCGCGAGGCGATCGCCAAGGTCATTCCGGAAAGCGCCGGCAATTTGAGCGAGGCCACGCGCCAAGCGCTTGAGAAAGCGGTCCGCGACAGCGTCGAGGCCAAGCTGATCGAGCTGGACCGGGTGGCCGCCCGTGCTGTGGAAACCGCGCGCGAAGCTTCGGACCGGCTGACGTCGCAGATGCTCTCGATCGGCCAGAGCGCCGTGGCGCTGGAAGCCCATATCGAGCGCAGCCGGGAGGCGCAGACCAAGGACAGCGGCGAGGAATTCGCCCGCCGTGTGTCGCTATTGATCGACTCGATGAACTCGGCCGCGATCGACGTGCAGAAGATCCTCAGCGACGAGATCGACGACAAGGCGTGGAACCACTACCTCAAGGGCAACCGCGGCGTGTTCACGCGGCGCGCTGTGCGCCTACTGGGCGGCTCCGAAAGCCGCGCGATCCTGGCGCAATATGAAAGCGACCCCGAGTTCCAGACCGCGGTCAATCACTATGTCCACGACTTCGAGGCGATGCTCCGCCGAGTCCTCGCTGAACGTGATGGCGGGATGATCGCGGTGACCCTGATGTCGAGCGACATGGGCAAGCTCTACGCCGCGCTGGCCCAGGCGGTGGAGAAGCGTCGCTAGTTATAAAAGTCGAGATCGTCGACGGTGATCCAGCCGAACTCGTAATTGGCGACGTAGATCGCGGTCAGCACCGCCGCCACGACGGCCGCCCGGAGCAAATGCTTGGGCAAGTCGAACCGATGCGGCGCGCTGTCGGCCTGGCCCGGCACGCGCTCCATCCCCACTTCCTCATGCGTCCTGACACCAAACGGCAGCAGCAGGAAGGCGGAGAAGCAGAAGATCAGGAAATAGATGGCGAGGACCGAAGTCCATTTCATGCCAGGGCCGCCTCAACCAGCATCACCTCGACGATCGGCTTCTTGCCGGTCCACAGCGTAGCGCAACGTCGCACCGCCAGGCGCACCGCTTCGCGAACCTTCTCGACATCGCGGGTCGGCTGATAGGCTTTCTCCGCCGCGTCGGCCGCATCGGCAAGGAAGTCGTCGCGGTCCTCCTCGACCGGAACGCCGAACGGGCGGATGGTCGCCTTGCC
>DASWTR010000014.1:0-3137 GCA_036402035.1 Sphingomicrobium sp. | reverse complement strand
ATGATCCTCTACGGTCATGTTTCGGCCACCTATCTCGGCGGATGGGCGCTGGCGGTCACCGCCACCAACCTCGGCGCGATGCAGCTCGCCCGGACCCAGGCAGTAACCCATGTCGGTCGATCCGGGCGCAAGGTGCCCAGGTGGCAGATGGTCGGCGATATCGTCGCCCGCGCCCTGATCTGGCTGTCGTTGCCGGTGATCAGCTTCACCTCGCTCGATCCGATCAATCAGCTGGTCGCCGCCACCCTGATCGCCGGGCTCGGCATCGCCGCGCTCGGCCTGGTCGTGGTGCCCGCCTGCGTCACCGCCTGGATGGCGATTTTTACCGCTGGCCTCAGCTATTCCTTGCTCGTCGGCCGCAACGAGCTGCCGTTCGACAATATCCTGTCGATCCTGTTCACGCTGGGCGTGGCGATCGTCGGCGTATTGACGGTGGCGCGCTGGGCGTTCGGGCAATTGAAGACCAATGCCGACTTCGGCTCCCAGTCGGAAAGCGCCAGCCTGCTGCTCCAGGAATATGAGCAGCGCGGCGTGGGCTGGCTGTGGCAGGTCGACGGCGAAAACCGCGTCACCTACATCTCGAGCCGGATGACCGCGCTGCTCGGCCGCCCGGCCAGTGCTCTACTCGGCCATTCCCTTCCCTCGCTACTCGGCGGCCATGCCGAGCTTGGCAAAGTGCTGCTGGAAAAGGCGCCGTTCAGCAATCTGGAGATGGAGCTCCAGACCGCTCGCGGCGCCCGCTGGATCTCCATCGCCGGCGACCCGATCATCGACACCGCCGGCCGGTTCGAAGGATTCCGCGGCGTCGGTTCGGACATTACCGAGATCCGCCAGACGCAGGAGCGGCTGACCCATCTCGCCAACATGGACGTGCTGTCAGGCCTGCCCAACCGCGGCCGGGTCCGTCAGTTGCTTGGCGAGGCGCTGCGCCACGCGACGACCAGCAATGTGCCCTGCGCGATCATGTTCCTCGACCTCGACGGCTTCAAACCGGTCAACGACACCTTCGGCCACCCCAAGGGCGACGCGGTGCTTCAGGCGGTTGCCAAGCGGCTGTGCGATCAAGTCGGCGCGGACGGTCATGTCGGTCGGATGGGAGGCGACGAGTTCGCCATCGTCATCGCCGACGCGCAGTCGCGGCAGAAGGTCGAACAGCTGGCCGACCGCATCATCGGGTCGATCAAGGAACCCTATATGGTCGACCAGACCGAGATCAGGATCGGCGTGTCGATCGGCTGCGCCTTCGGCCCGATCGACGGAGCGACGGTCGACGATCTGATCCTCAAGGCCGACCTGGCGCTCTACGAAGCCAAGGGCGCCGGCCGCGGCTGCGCCAAATATTTCTCGTCGGAGCTGCAGACCGAGCAGGACGATCGGGTGCGGATGGAAAGCGACCTGCGCGCAGCGATTGCCGCCGGGCAGTTCCACCTGATGTATCAGCCCTTGGTCAATGCGAAGACCCAGAAGCTGGTCGGGTTCGAGGCGCTCATTCGCTGGAATCATCCGCAACGCGGCTTCGTCCCGCCCAACGTCTTCATCCCGGTCGCCGAGGAAAGCGGGCTGATGCCGGTGATCGGCGAATGGGTGATCGAGGAGGCCTGCCGCATCGCCGCGACCTGGCCGGAGCAGATCACGGTCGCGCTCAACATCAGCCCGAAGCAGATCGTGCTGCCGTCGCTGCCCAATGTGGTCAGCCAGGCGCTCGGTCGCCATCGCCTCCAGGCCAACCGGTTGGAGCTAGAAGTGACCGAAGGCGTGTTCCTGGGCGACAATGGCGCTACGCTCGACGTGCTTCGGCGCCTTCGCGCGCTCGGCCTCGGCATTGCGCTCGACGATTTCGGCACCGGCTATTCGTCGATCGGCTATTTGAACAAAGCGGTGTTCCACAAGCTCAAGATTGACGGCAGCTTCGTTCGTGAGGCTGGCTCGCGGCCGGAGAATGTCGCGATCATCCAGTCGATCGTTCAGCTGGCCAAGTCCTTCCGCATGTCGGTCACCGCCGAGGGCGTCGAGACGGCCGAGGATTTCGAGCGGATGCGCGACCTCGGCTGCGACACCATCCAGGGCTATCTCTTCGGCCGCCCCCTAAGCTACGAGCGCGCCAACCAGATGGTGATGGGCCTCAGCGCCAAGCGCATGGCGGGCTGATCGACAGCTTGGCCCTTGGCCGCGTCGCAAACCCCTCCTATCTGACCGGCATGGCCGAGCGCGACGACAAGCCGGAGGAACTGGCGCTGATCTACGACCAGGAATGTCCGGTCTGCGCGGCCTACAGCGGCGCGGTCGGGGTCGACGAACAACAGGCGTCGGGGATTCAACGCATCAACGCCCGTTCGGCCGACGATGCCTTGGTCCGGCAAGCCAAGGAAGCCGGTCTCGACCTCGACGACGGCATGGTGGTCGTCCATCGCGGCAAATTGTATCACGGGGCCGATGCCCTCAACATCATGGCCCGCCTCGCGCCCAACCGCGGGCTTGGCAACCGGTTGAACAAGCTGTTATTCGGCAGTCCGACAATCGCTCGCCTCAGCTATCCGGTGCTGCGCGCCGGTCGTAACACACTGCTCAGGCTGCTCGGCCGGAAAAAGATCCGAGACAGTTGACAGCCACGTAGCCCATGGCAAACGGGTCGCTGCGAACTGGGGCGGGACTTTGGACAGTAAGACGTCGGCTAAGCGCTTTCTGGCGCTGTACTTCCTGATTTTTTTCGGGGCCATCTTCCTGCGCGTCGACTATTTCCCGCTGAGCTGGGTGCCGATGTACGGATATCATGTGACTCGCCCGGTCGTGACGGTGTCGGTCGGCGACAAGGACCAGCGGAAACGCGGTTTTGCTGCCCAGCGCGCCAATGGCGAGAAGCTCTATATTTCGGGCGAGGATCTTGGCGTGCCGAGCGCCAATGTCCGGCGGCTCTACCACCAACGGGCGTTCAACCATGGCCCGCCGCAGGATGACCGCGAACGGGCGGCGCTGATGTCGTTCAACCGCTGGTGGTACGAGACATTCGTTGGCCCCGACCCGCGGCTCGACCGCCGCTATGCCGACCAGCTGCTGATCAGCGTCAACCGCACCTTCGGCTACGGGCCACAAGATCCGCAGCGGATCGTCCGGCTCGAGGCGACGCTCGATTTCGCCAC
>DASWTR010000013.1:0-5098 GCA_036402035.1 Sphingomicrobium sp. | reverse complement strand
ATGCGAAGGGCATTTTCGGCACCAAGATGCGTTCCGTGATCAAGCTCGCCAACCCGGCCGGGATCGCCGCCGTGGTGGCCCAGTAATTCGACGAGGCCAAGCGCATCCTGGCCAAGGGTTTGATGCCCATCATCGAGCCGGAAGTGTCGATCAAGAGCCCCGAGCGCGACGCCGCCGACCGGATCATGCTCGCAGAGATTTTGAAGCAGCTCGACGCGCTGCCGGAAGGCGAGCGAGTAATGCTGAAGCTGACCATTCCGGCCGAGCCGGGCCTGTTCCAGCCTTTGGTCGATCATCCCAAGGTGCTGCGCGTCGTCGCCCTGTCCGGTGGCTTCAGCCGCGAGGAAGCCTGCCGCGAGCTCGCCCGTAATCCCGGCATGATCGCCAGCTTCAGCCGTGCGCTGCTGTCCGACCTTCGCGCCGACCAGAGCGACGAAGAGTTCGACCGCACGCTGGGCACCGCGATCGACGAGATCCACTCGGCGTCGGTGGCGGCTTAAAGCCCGCCCTGAAAGTCGAACGTGAAGCGATAGGCGCCGGGCGCGATGTCGCCCGGCGCGGCCTTCTGCGGCTCGGCGCGGACCAGCGTCAGCGCGCCGTCCGCGATCTGCTGGGGCTTCCCAAGCTCCAGGTCCCGAACTTCCCTCCACCTTCCGCCGACGACCTCGCTGCGAACGACCAATCTTCCAGCCCACACGCAGCGAACCAGGGCGGGGCACCGGCTGTCCTCGACGATGGCGACCGGGCGGACTCGAAGGCCGTTGGTATAAGCCACCTGGCCCAGCCCGACGGGTCCTTCGGCCTGAGCGGGAGGAACCGTCGCGCAGCCAGCCAGGCATATGAGGGCGACGGATAGCAGCGCTTTCATTGGACGAATTCTTCGCCTCCGCTAATGAGCGCCCCATGAATGAAGACGAAGTCGACCTGTCAATCTTCCCGCCGCCCGTGCGGACCGATCCCTGCCAGCTATATCTGATCAGCCCGCAGGATGTTGGCGGCAGTTTCCCGGACCGGTTGAAAGCGGCGCTCGCGGGCGGGCCGGTCGCGGCGTTCCAGCTGCGGGTCAAGGATGTCGACAGCCACGAGCTGGCGCGGCTGGCCGAGCCGCTGCAGCGCATCTGCGCCGACGCCGACGTCGCTTTCATCGTCAACGACAGCGTCAGCCTGGCCAAGCGGCTGGACGCCGACGGAGTTCACTTGGGCCAATCCGACGGCGACCCGCGCGAGGCGCGCTCCATTCTCGGCCCATCCAAGCAGATCGGGGTCACCTGCCACGCCAGCCGTCACCTGGCGATGGAGGCCGGGGAGGCAGGGGCGGACTATGTTGCGTTTGGCGCCTTCTACCCGACGCTGACCAAACCAAGCGAGCATCGGCCGGATCCCGCGATCCTAAGCTGGTGGGCATCCCTATTCGAAATCCCCTGCGTCGCGATCGGAGGGATTACGCCGGACAATGGGCGGCCCCTCGTCGAGGCGGGTGCCGACTTCCTCGCCGTTTGCAATGCAGTCTGGGGCAAGGACGACCCGGCCGGCGAGGTCGCCAAGTTCGGAGCGTTGTTCGCCGACGTTTAGTCTTCGAGGCGCTTCTTCAGCGCCAGCGCATCCTTGATCGCATCGCCGCCGATATCATTGTTGAAATAGGCCCAGCAGGTTCGCCTCTTACGCCGCTGGTCGCGCAGCCACTCCGCCCATCTGGCGATTTGTTTCGACGAGTATCGCCCGCGATACTTTCCCTTGGTGCCGTGGAAACGGACATAGGCCGCCTTGCCGCAAGCCAAGTCCGGCGTTTCGAACTCGGGTAGGTCATGTGCCACGAAACCGGCGCCGAACTTGTCGAGCAGGGCAAGCGTCTGGTCGACAAGCCAGCTCCTGTCGCGAAACTCGAACACGTAAGTCAGATCGTCGGGCAGCGAGCGGAGGAATATCTCCAACCGCTCGAGATTAAGCCGGAAACGCGGCGGCAGTTGGAACAGGATTGGGCCAAGATGATCCCGTAGGCGGCGCGTCGGTTTCAGGAAGCGGTCGAGCGGTTCCTCGCAATCCTTGAGCTTCTTCGCCTGCGTGATGAAGCGGTTGGCCTTCACCGCATAGCAAAAGCCGTCTGGCGCCTGTTCGCGCCAGCCGTCGAAGGTGGAAGCAGCCGGCAAGCGATAGAAGCTGTTGTTGATTTCGACCGTGTCGAAATGGGCGACATAATGTTCGAACCAGCGCTTCTGCGGCATCTCTTCCGGATAGAAGAGCCCGCGCCAATGCTTGTAGACCCAGCCTGAGCAGCCGACGCGGATCGGGTCGGTCACGGAAACTCCTCTCGCCCTGTCACGTTCAGACGGAAACCGTCGAGGAGAATGCTTGTGCCGCGTCGTCAATTTGCAGCGCTTGGCGCTGCCGCCCTGTCACTCCTGCCGCTGGCAGCTTGCAGCTATGAGGAGGTCGGCGGAAACGAGGCCGCCGAGCAAGTGGCGCCGACGGCCGACCCGATGGCCTCCAACGACGATCCGGCTGCGAAGCTGCCGCCCGAGGACAAACCGCGTCCGCTGATGCAGGCCCAGGTGGTGCTCGACCGGCTAGGATTCACGCCTGGGGTAATCGACGGCAAGATGGGTATGTCGACGGTCAACGCGCTCAAAGGATTCCAGGAAGCCCACGGCCTGGAAGTGACCGGCGAGCTCGATCACGCAACCCAGCAGGCCCTGGCCGAATGGAGGCATATTCCGGCCACCCGCGTTGTGACCATTCCGGCCGATTTCGCCAACGAGCAGTTCGTCCAGATTCCGAAGGAACGGGAAGACCAGGCCAAGCTCGACCGGATGGCCTACAGCTCGCTTGGCGAGAAGATCGCCGAGCGCTTCCATACAACCGAGGAGGTTCTAGCGGAACTGAATGCGCAGCCAGCTGCACCGGCTTCGGGTGCGCTGGACGCCGCGCAAAGTAACGAAACCTCCGCGCAGTCCAATGAAGGCGCGCCCAAGCCCGCCCTCGCGTTCCGGGCGGGAATGCAATTGCGAGTACCGAATATCGGTGCGGACAAGTTCGATCCGTCGGCGGTGAAGGATCCCAAATGGGCCGATACATTGCGCCTGCTCGGCGTCGGGACCGAACAGCCGAAGGCGGCGAAGATCGAGGTCGACAAGTCCGACCAAGTCCTCCGGGTGCTCGACGGCCAGGGCAAGCTCCTTGCCCAATTCACCGCCACGATGGGATCGAGTCAGTTTCCGCTTCCGCTCGGCACCTGGAAGATCCGCGGAACGGCCTACAACCCGCCTTGGCAATATGACCCTTCACTGCTTGCGACCGCGGATAAGTCCGACCCCAAGCTGGAAATCCCGCCGGGCCCGAACAACCCGATCGGCGTGGTGTGGATCGACTTGTCGAAGGAGCATTACGGCATCCACGGCACCGACGAGCCAAACCGGATCGGCCGGGCCGAATCCAACGGCTGCATCCGACTGACCAACTGGGACGCGGCAAGGCTCGCCCAGATGGTCGGCACCGGCGTCGAAGCCGTCTTTAAAGCTTGATGGGGAGGATTATCACCCGCATCGGCTGGATCGTGGTGATCGCGGTCCTGATCAGTGCCTTTTCCATCTTCGCCTACAATATCGGCTTCAGCGCCAGGCAGGGCGAGGTGACCGTTGCCGGCGAAAAGCAGACCGTGGACCCGCGCGGCGCGCCTCCGGTTACCGTGGCTGAAGGCGTCGTGGTCGGCCCGTCGGGGTTGGTCATCCCGGTCGCGGGAATAAAGCCGGCGCAGCTGGTCGATACTTATACCCAGGCGCGGGCTGGCGGAGCGCGCTCCCACGATGCGATCGACATCATGGCACCGCGTGGAACACCGGTCGTGGCCGCCGCGCCGGGCAAGGTCGAAAAACTGTTCTTCTCGCAAGGCGGCGGGGGGATCACGGCCTATGTCCGCTCCGACGACGGGCGCTGGAGCTATTATTACGCCCATCTCAACGCCTATGCGCCGGGCCTGCGCGAAGGGCAGCGGATCGAGCGTGGCGCCCCGATCGGCACGGTCGGCGCGACCGGCAACGCCAACCCGGCCGGCCCGCATCTCCATTTCGCCATCAACCGGATGGAGCCGGGGCAAAGCTGGTACCAGGGAACGCCGATCAACCCTTATCCGCTGCTTGCCGGAAAGCCCGTTAAAGGCTAGGGGCCGCGACCAGATTGGGCGGTTCGCCGCTCCGGCTCTTTATCATCTCTCTGGCATATAGGCTCATCCCATGAAGATCAGCGGCGTCGACATTCGTCCCGGCAACATCATCGAATATGAAGGCGGCATCTGGCGCGCCGTGAAAATCCAGCACACCCAGCCCGGCAAAGGCGGGGCCTATATGCAGGTCGAGATGAAGAACCTCATCGACGGCCGCAAGACCAACGTCCGCTTCCGCTCGGCGGAGACGGTCGAGCGCGTCCGGCTCGACACCAAGGATTTCCAGTTCCTCTACCACGACGGCGACCAGCTCGTGTTCATGGACAAGGACAATTACGAGCAGGTGCAGCTGGCCGAGGACCTGATCGGCGAGCCGGCCGCCTTTCTCCAGGACGGCATGGACGTGGTGATGGAGCTCTACAACGAGCGGCCGATCAGCGTACAGCTCCCCGACACGATCGAAGCGACCATCGTCGAGGCCGACGCAGTGGTGAAAGGCCAGACCGCCAGCTCCAGCTACAAGCCCGCCGTGCTCGACAACGGCGTGCGCGTCATGGTCCCGCCGCACATCAGCTCCGGCACCCGCATCGTGGTCGACACCTACAGCCGCGAATACGTCCGGCGCGCGGACTGATGCGATTGCTGCGCGTCCTATTGACCGCGTTGCTGGCGCTGGCGGCTTCGCCCGCGGCGGCGCAAGCACAATCAGGCGCGAATGACCTTGCCATTGTCGGCAAGTGGGTCGGCGGGTTCACTGCTGCCACGGCGGAGCCAACCGTGGCAGCGAACGCGTGCCTGCCTGTGTTCCAGTCGGCGCTGGCGACGATGCACGATGCCGCATCGGCCCGTGCGGCAAGCAAGGAGATTCGGCCTTGCGGCGAAAAAATCAAAACGGCCTATCGCCTGGCGGAAGAAAAGCTGGCTGCGCTGGAGCCGTTACCC
>DASWTR010000012.1:0-6756 GCA_036402035.1 Sphingomicrobium sp. | reverse complement strand
AGGAGCTGATGGCGCTGGAACCCGCATAAGAGTCTGGGCGGAGCGCGGCCATGCGCTTTGCCCTGACGGCGGGCAGGGTGTAGTCCAGCCCTAACCTCAAACGGCTAGAAGTCGGCTGCGAGTCCGATCGAGAAGCTGCGTTCAGCGATCGGTGTGAAATAGCCGCTGCGGCCGACATTCCATCCG
Source organism: Sphingomicrobium sp. (assembly GCA_036402035.1). Classification (GTDB taxonomy): domain Bacteria; phylum Pseudomonadota; class Alphaproteobacteria; order Sphingomonadales; family Sphingomonadaceae; genus Sphingomicrobium. The sequence goes on along the minus strand of DASWTR010000012.1, from coordinate 6,570 downwards.
AACTTGTTGGTGAGGTTCTGGACCTGGGCGCGGATCAGCGCCTTGGATTTGCCGACCGTAAAACGATAGCGGCCGCCGACCGAAACGATTGTCCGCGGCGGGACGGCGAGATCGTTGGCGGCATTGGCGATCCGCTTGCTGCTGGAATCCACCACCAGGTCAACCGACAGGCGATCATACGCGGGTGGACGATAGTCGACGCTGAGCAGGCTGCGGCGAACGAAGCTTCCGACCGGCCTTTCTCCGATGAGGCCGAGCTTGACTTCCTCGCCGCTGATCTTGGCATCGAGCAGGATCATGCCGGCGACAATATTGAGGCCGGGCGCCAGCTGACCCGCAAGCGAGACCTCGGCGCCTTGGTTGGTGATGGTCCCGAGCTGCCGGAAGCGCTTGGCCGGATCGAGATTGAAATAGGGTTTTGAAATGCGAAACAGTCCCGCCACCGCCGACAGACCGGGCGAGACAAGCCAGCGGATTCCGCCGTCGACCTGGCGGGTGCGGATCGCGGGCGGCGCGTCGCTGCGGTTGACGGCCTCGATCGGTGCTGCGGCGCTTTCCTCCAGGCCACGTGTAAACCCTCCATAGAGTGCTAGCCGAGGATTGAGGTAGACGGCGGCGGTCGCGGTCGGGAGCCACGGGGAGTCGCGCGATTCCGGGAAGGTCACGGTTGGATCGGGATCGGTCACCTGCTTGCGATACCGGGTGCGTTGGACGCCCAGGCTGACCTCGCCGACGTCCAGCCATTTGGCCTGGTAGGCGAGGCCGAGCGTCTGCTGGTCGATCCGATCGCGCGATTTGGGCCCGTCCGTCGTCTCAGGCTCGGGGCGCGGGTCGGGCGCGTCACTGCGGCTTTCGCGGAGGTCGATCAACGCCGCGCCGCCGTAGCGCCGGCCCACGGTCCGCGCGCGCACCGATGCCGTCAGCCGATGCGCTCGAGGGCCTTCGTTGAAGGCGCGCGAGACTCGGAACTCGCCCGAAGTCGAGGCGTAACGATCATCGCGCTGGACGACGACGATGCGCTGCCCGACGCGGCCGGTGAGGTCGGTGTTGAGCAGCAGGTCAGCGGTCGATGCTTCATTCTCGAAGATCGAGCGGAACAGGCCAAACTTGAGATCGAACCCGCCCACCTCGGCCCGGCCGATCATCCCGAAAGTCGGGGCTGTCGCGGAATAATCGTTCCAACTCTGCCCCAGGAAGCGACCCCGGCGAAATCGCTTCGGAAGGAAGTTGCCCGACGAATAGATCAGCGGCTGCGCCTCTCCGTCGCGATACTGATAATAGCTGCCGAAACCGATCAACTCGAGGCTGGGCTGCGGCGCGTAGCGGATCGTCGCCCCTGCACCGAACACCTTGGGTGTCCCGCCGTACGCGCGCCGGTCGCGGTCGTAGTTGATCCCGGCAGCGATACCCAGGCGATCGGCATCGATCGGGATTTTCAGATCCAGCGCCGTGAAGATCGCGTTCCTCGGTCCGAAGGTAACCGCGGCCGACGCCATCGGATCGGCGCCCGCCTTCTGAAGAGCGAAATCGGCAATTCCGGTGGGCGCCGGGAAGAGGTAGCTTTGTGCGGAGATACCGACCCGAACCGTGGTGCTGTCAAGCAACGGATTGGCCAGGGTCCCCTGCTGGTCATAATAAAGACCTTCGATGCGCAAATTGCCGGCTTCGGTCGGAGAAAAGCCGCGGACGTCCACCTCGCTGTAAATGCCGATCGAGCTGTCGCCGACGCTCTTGCCGAACGCATCCTCGGCGGACGCAGTGGCATTGTCATCGGTACGCTGGGCAATCGCGGGCGGGGCCAGGCCGATCATCGATACGGTCAGCGACCCAATTGCAATGTAACGCGTCCACATGGCGGCTCCCTAGAAGCGGGCGAACGCCGACCGCTCTTCAAAATTTATGAAGATGAGTGCTGGGCTCAAAACGAGCGATCTTCACGGCTATCATAAGTTCTGCTTAAAATGCGCGATGGCCGATCGCTTCCCATCGCTGGAGTCGCTGCGAGTCTTTGAAGCCAGTGCGCGGCACGGAAACTTCTCTCGTGCTGCGGGCGAGCTTGGAGTGACGCCGACAGCGGTCAGCCTGCGCATTCGCAACCTGGAGTTGGACCTCAATTGCCGGCTGTTCATTCGGTCGGGACCGAGGCTCTCATTGACCAACGCGGGTCGCGAACTCAGCAACCGCATGGCCAAGATCTTAGCGTTGACGCGATCCGCGGTTGCGGCCTGTAGAGGATCGGCAGCGCCCTTGCGACTGACCTCGACCCCGACCATCGCGCGCGCATGGTTGGCGTCGATCCTGCCGCGCTACGAACAGCTTGGAACAGCCTCGACAATTCGCCTCGACGTGTCGCCCGACATTCGATCGCCCGCCACGTTCGATGTCGCAATCCGCAGCGGCCATGGCTACTGGCCGGGCTTCGAATCCACGCTGCTGCTGCCGATATTGAAGACGCCAATGCTGAGTCCGCGAATGGCCCAACAGCGGCGACTTGAACGGCCTGACGATCTACTGGCCTTCCCGCTGATCCGAGAGGAACATTGGCCGCAGTGGGTAGCGGCTGCTGGTGTCGCTGCCGGGCCGATGACCTTCGCTCCAATCGAATATGAGACACAGGACGTGGTGGCGTTGGCAGCGGCCGAAGGCGCGGGAGTTGCACTGCTGTCGCCGTTGCTGTTCCGTGATTTTCTGGCCGATGGACGGCTGATTCAGCCATTCGAACAGGAGGTTTCCGACGGCAGCGCCTATTATGTGCTGCGTCATGCGGATGACGACCGGCCCCATGTCGACCATTTCATCCAGTGGCTTCGGGGGCAGGCGAGGGCGACCTACTCCGCGAAAACGGTCAGCGGTTTGCCTTTTTCGAGGACGTAAGTGGCGAGCTCAGCCGCCGGCTCGGTACTGGTGTTTCTGGCGGCGTGCACCGCGCCGTCGGGAACGAACAGCACGTCGCCGGCCTTCACCGTGACCCATTTGCCGCCAATCTCATATTCGATCGTTCCGAACAGGACGTAGATTGCTTCTTCGCCCGGGTGCTTGTGCCTGGGAAAGGATGAGCCGGGCGCGAAGTCCACGCGGGCTTGAAGCAATTCGCGTCCGTCGAGGCTGAGGTCGTAGCGTTGCAGGTCGCTGCGCGTCGTGCCGGCAGGGCGCGGTTGAGCGGCGCCAAGCGCGGCGGTCGCTGCAACGACCAGCCCCGCCGCCATGTATTTCTGGATCACGATGATGCTCCCGTTCGAAGAGCCGGCCGGCGCCGAGGCTGGCGCCGGCCGGAACATGAGTCAGCGAACCGATCGGAACGCGGTTCGAAGTTCATCCACCAGATGTTCAGGCTGCTCGAACGCGGCGAAGTGACCGCCCTTCGGAAGCCGGTTGTAATGGATCAACTGCGGGTAGGTCTGTTCCGCCCAGCTTCGCGGCGCCTGGTTGAGCTCCTCGGGGAAGGCGCTGACAGCGATCGGCGCGCGCACTCCGATTGGCTCGAAGAAGCGGACGTTGTTCTTCTCGACCCCGAACCCTGGTGACGTGGGCGGCAGCGCCTCCCAGTAGAGCCGTGCCCCGGAGATCGCCGTGTTGGTCAGCCAGGTGATGGTGATGTTGTCGAGCACATCATTGCGAGTCAGCCCTTCAGGCTGACCGTCGAAGGCGCGAGCGATCATCCGATAGCTAAGCTGGTCATGGTCCAGGAACCAGGCAGCGAGGCCGACCGGTGAATCGGCGATGCCATACAGCGTCTGCGGGCGCTTCCCCATCTCCTGCGCATAGGCCAGGCCGTGGGTGAAGAAGACCTCGAGCCGTTCATAGGCCCAGCGCTCGTCATCGGTCAGATCGGGCGGCGGCCCGTTCCCGTCGCGCAACGCCTGGAAGATTTCCGGCGGCACCGTGGACGCCATGTTAGTGTGGATCGCGATCAGCTCGGGCGGCGCCATCGCGCCCAGTATCTCCGTGATCAGCGCCCCCCAGTCGCCGCCCTGGGCGAGGAAACGATCATAGCCGAGCCGCTTCATCAGCGTCACCCAGGCTTGGGCGATCCGCGGCGGGTTCCAGCCCGGCGCGGTCGGCCTCGCAGAGAAGCCATAGCCCGGCATCGAGGGGATGACGACGTGGAACGCGTCCTCCGCCTTGCCGCCGTGAGCGGTGGGATCGGTCAGCGGCTCGATAATCTTCAGCTGCTCGACGATCGACCCCGGCCAGCCGTGGGTGATGATGATCGGCAGCGCATTTTCATGCTTCGAGCGGACGTGGATGAAGTGGATGTCCAGCCCGTCGATCTCAGTGATGAAGTTGGGGAAGGCGTTGAGCCGCGCCTCGACCTTGCGCCAGTCGTAATCGGTCACCCAGTAGCTGGCGAGCTTCTGCATCGTCGCCAGCTGCACGCCCTGGCTATCGTCGTTGACGGTTTCCGTATCCGGCCATCGGGTGGCGGCGACGCGACGCTTCAGCGCGGCCAGGTCGTCATCGGAGGCGTGGTAGCTGAACGGGCGGATGGTGGGCTCGCCAGCCGGTAGCGGCTCCTGGACCAACGGAATGGCGCTGGGTTCGGGGACGGCGGTCTGGACGGGTTCGGGGGGAGTGGTGGTTCCGGTGGACATGGTCGGCCTCCTTGGTGTGAGGGGCACGCACAAGCGGACAGGCGGCGCCCGAACCACAGGGGCGGGCCGCAATATCGTGAGAGGTCGAATGGCGGGCGAGAAACGGCGTCCGTCGAACGGTCGACTCGGTCGCGACGACCCTGAAGCCATATCATTGTTCGCGGGGTCCGGCGAACGAATGCGTCCGCGCGCGATCTTCCGTCATGAAATTACAGCCGACCGGATGGAGAAAGTGTCCGGCGAGGAGTAACGCACCAGCTGGGGGATGGAGTCGGCGGAAAAGCAAGGAGCGCATCCATGTCCACCATCATCGAACCGCAGCCCACAATCGACGAAACTGCCGGCAATCGCACGGTCCAAGCCTTCGGCGCCTACGCCGCCAACAAGCCGCTGGAGCCGATCGCCATCGAGCGGCGGGAGCCCCGGCCGCACGACGTGCAGATCGACATCGCTTATTGCGGCGTCTGCCATTCGGACCTGCATACCGTCCGCTCTGAATGGGCGGGGACGCGCTATCCTTGCGTGCCGGGGCACGAGATCGTCGGCCATGTCAGCGCGGTCGGGAGCGAGGTGAAAGGCTTCAAGGTCGGCGATACGGTCGGCGTCGGGTGTCTGGTGGACAGCTGCCAGCGATGCCCGTCCTGCGCCGAAGGGCTCGAGCAATATTGCGAGAATGGCAATACGCAGACCTATAACTCGCCGACCGAGGACCCACCCGGCCACACGCTCGGCGGCTATTCGCAGCGGATCGTGGTCAACGACAAGTTCGTGCTGAGGATCACCCACCCGGAGGAGCAATTGGCCGCGGCCGCCCCTTTGTTGTGCGCGGGAATCACCACCTATTCGCCGCTGCGCCACTGGAACGCCGGGCCGGGAAAGAAGGTCGGGATCGTCGGCATCGGCGGGCTCGGCCACATGGGCGTCAAGCTGGCCCATGCAATGGGCGCTCAGACGGTCGCTTTCACTACGTCGGAAAGCAAGCGCCAGGCCGCGCTCGATCTTGGCGCGGACGAAGTCATCATCTCGCGTGATGCCGACGACATGGCGAGGCATACGGGTACGTTCGACTTCATTCTCGACACCGTCGGAGCGAGCCACAATCTCGATCCCTACCTTGCCCTGTTGAAGCGGGACGGCACATTGTGCCTGGTCGGCGCGCCCGAGCATGCCCACCCTTCGCCGACGGTGTTCATGCTGATCTTTGGCCGCAGATCGCTGGCAGGCTCGCTGATAGGCGGCCTGCCCGAGACCCAGGAAATGCTCGATTTCTGCGCGGAGCGCGGCATTGTGTCCGACATCGAGATGATCCGCGCCGAGCAGATCAACGAAGCCTATGAGCGGATGCTGAGGAGCGACGTCAAATATCGCTTCGTGATCGACAGCGCGACGATGGCGGGAACGGAGGCGGAGCGCTCGCCGGGCTAGGCTGGACAGGCTTGGCGGGCATAACTACTGGCCCGCCATGCAGCCCACAGATTCCATCCTGATCGTCGACTTTGGCAGCCAGGTGACGCAGCTGATCGCGCGCCGGGTGCGCGAGGCGGGCGTCTATTGCGAGATCGCGCCGTTCAGCCTCGCGCTCGCCACCTATGAGCGGATGAAGCCCAAGGGGATCATCCTGTCAGGCTCGCCCGCCGGCGTGCCGGAAGAAGGCAGTCCGCGGGCGCCGCAGGAGCTGTTCGATGCCGGGCCGCCCATCCTCGGCATCTGCTACGGCCAGCAGGTGATGAGCCATCAGCTCGGCGGTCGGGTCGAGCCAGGCAACCAAGGCGAATGGGAAGGCGAGTTCGGCCGTGCTTTCATCACCATCACCGAGGATTGCGCCTTGTTCGATGGGCTGTGGGCGGTCGGCGAGCGGCACCAGGTGTGGATGAGCCACGGCGACAAGGTCACCGCCTTCGCGCCCGGCTTCAAGATCGTCGCGGTCAGCGACGGCGCGCCGTTCGCGGTGATCGCCGACGAGGAGCGCAAATTCTAC
>DASWTR010000011.1:0-10794 GCA_036402035.1 Sphingomicrobium sp. | reverse complement strand
TTCCCGAGCTGGGGAAACGCACTTTCGGCGATGGCCGCGGTGGCGGCGGACCGGGCGAGGGACGCCCAGTCCTTGCTACTGTCCCACTCCGCGTCGGCGTCGATGTCGATATCCAGCGTCATTGCCCTAGTTCCGCTTGTCCGGACCCTCATAGGCCTCGACGATGCGGCCGACCAGCGGGTGGCGGACCACGTCGCTCGCGCCGAACCGAACCATCGACAGCTTGGCAATGCCTTCCAGCTTGGCAACCGCGTCGGCCAGGCCCGAGGTGACGCCCGGCGGCAGGTCGGTCTGGTTGGGGTCGCCGCAGATCACCATCCGGCTGCGCATGCCGAAGCGGGTCAGGAACATCTTCATTTGCTGCGGCGTGGTGTTCTGCGCCTCGTCGAGGATGATGAAGGCGTCGTTGAGCGTGCGCCCGCGCATGAAGGCGATCGGCGCGATCTCGATCTCACCGCTGGCGATGCGCCGCTCGACCTGCTCCGTCGGAAGCATGTCGTAGAGCGCGTCATAGAGCGGGCGGAGATAGGGATCGACCTTCTCCTTCATGTCGCCGGGAAGGAAGCCGAGCCGTTCGCCCGCCTCGACAGCCGGACGCGACAGGATCAGCCGATCAACGCTGCCGGAGACCAGCTGCGATACGGCCTGGGCAACGGCGAGATAGGTCTTGCCGGTGCCGGCCGGCCCTAGCGCGAAGATCATGTCGTCGCGTGCCAGGCACTCCATGTAGCGGGTCTGGGTGGTGGAGCGCGGGACGATCGTTTTCTTGCGCGTCCGGATCATGACGCTGGGCGGCGAGGCGACCTCGTCGGCGATGATTCCGTCCAGCGGCGGCTGATTGGCCATGCCGATCACCGCCTCGACCGCAGCGGCATCGACGTCCTGGCCCTGGTCGAGCCGGTTGTAGAGGCCGACCAGCACGTCGCGTGCACGGGCCGCGGAGTCGGGGTCGCCCTCGATCATCACCCGGTTGCCCCGCGCGGCGACGTTCACGCCGAGCCGATCCTCGATCATGATCAGGTGCCGGTCATAGTCGCCGAACAGCGGCCCGAGCAGATAGGGCTGCTCAAACTCCAGCTCGAGCCGGGCACGATCACTGTTGGCCGCGGCCAATTCGCGTTTTGCCATCAGGCGGCAGCCTTCTCGCTGGAAATGACGCCGCCGAGACTGTTCGGAAGCGCTTGAGTGACAGTGACGTCCAGCATGTCGCCGATCTTGGCGTCGGTTTCGACGAACACTGACTGCAACCAAGGCGATTTGCCGATCATCTGCCCCGGAAGGCGGCCCTTTCGGTCGATCAGGATGGTCGTGTCCTTGCCGATGGTGGCGCGGTTGAAGGCGAGGCTATGCTCGGCGAGGCGGGCCTGGAGCCGCTGCAGTCGATCGTCCATCACCTCCGGTGCAACCGCTCCTTCCATCTGCGCCGCCGGAGTGCCCGGCCGAGCGCTATATTTGAACGAATATGCCGAAGCGTAACGCACGGCATCGACGATGGATAGCGTGGCGGTGAAATCTTCTTCGCTTTCCCCGGGGAAGCCGACGATGAAGTCGCCGGAGATGGCGATGTCGGGCCGCGCGGCGCGCACCTTCTCAATCGTCCGAAGGTAGGATTCCGCGGTGTGGCTGCGGTTCATCGCCTTGAGGATCGGATCGCTGCCCGACTGCACAGGCAGGTGGAGATAGGGCATCAGCTTGCCGACCTCGGCATGAGCGGCGATCAGCGCGTCGGTCATGTCGGCCGGATGGCTGGTGGTGTAGCGGATCCGCTCCAGCCCATCGATCTTGGCGATCTCGCGGATCAGCTTGTCGAGCCCGCCTTCATAGGCATTGACGTTCTGGCCGAGCAGCGTGATCTCGCGTGCTCCGCTGTCGACTAGCGATTGCGCCTCCGCGACCACATCGGCGAACGGGCGGCTGATCTCCGCGCCGCGGGTGTAGGGCACCACGCAATAGGTGCAGAATTTGTCGCAGCCTTCCTGCACGGTGAGGAAGGCGCTCGGCCCGACCTTGCGGCGGGCGGGAAGGACGCCGAACTTCGAAATCGCCGGCATGTCGGTGTCGACCGGGCGGCCGCCCCTGGCGACCTCGGCAACCATTTCAGGCAGCCGATGATAGGCCTGCGGGCCGACCACCAGATCGATCATCTTCGAGCGCGACTTGGCTTCCGCACCCTCCGCTTGCGCGACGCAGCCGGCCAGCGCGACCATCGGCTTGCTGCCGTCCTCACGGCGCAGCCGGCCGACGTCGGAATATGCCTTCTCCGCCGCCTTCTCGCGGATATGGCAGGTATTGAGCACGACCAGGTCGGCATCCTCGCCCTCGGCAACCGCACGCATGCCCTGGGCGCCGAGCAGCTCGGCCATGCGCTCGCCGTCGTACACGTTCATCTGGCAGCCGAAGCTTTTGACGCGGTAAGTCTTGGGAAGATCAGTCATTTGGCGGCGCCTATAGGCCGTCACGCGCCGCCACGGAAGAGAGCGAAGAGGCGATCGCTTGGCGCGCCTGCCCCGCTAGCAACTTGCGATCCTCGAGGCGAGGGAGCGGGTCGAGCAGGCGGAGGGTAACGGGGAGGGTGCCACGGTGGCCAAGGATGCGCTTGAAATTGGCCATTCCCGGCTCGCCGCTATGCCAGCCAACCACATCGGCATAGTCACCGTAATCCACCGCCACCGGCCTTACGGTCACCCCCTTTGGTGGTGGGGCGACGGCTTCCAGCAGGGTGCTTCGAAAGGGGAGCAGATGGCGGCCGCTGCCGGTGGTGCCCTCGGGGAAGACCGCCAGCGGTTGATGATGGCCAAGAGCCTCCGCGATTTGCTCGACTTGTCGATGCGAATCCCGACGCGCCGCGCGGTCGATGTATAACGTCCGGTTCTGGTCGGCGATCCAGCCGAGCAGGGGGGTCGACTTGAGCTCGCCTTTGGAAACGAACGCGGTCCCAGCCCAGCCGCCAAGCAGGATAATGTCGAGCCAGCTCGTGTGATTGGCCACGACTAGGGTATGGGCTTGCAGCGGAATTCCTTCGGCTTGCGGGCGCACCCCCACGATCAGGCCGGCATGGCGCAGAAAACGCGGCGGCCAACCGGATCGTCCAAACAGCCACTTCGACAGCAGGTGCGGCGGGACATAGACGATGAACAGGCCGATGAGGCCAGCGAGGCGCAGGCCGTAGAGTATTCGGGAAGGCTTGCGCTCAGCGCTCGCGGTCAACGGTGACGCCGTAAAGTTCCATGCGGTGATCGACCAGCCGGAAGCCGAGGCGCGCGGCGATCCGCCGCTGCAGCTCCTCCAGCTCCTCGTCGACGAACTCGATGACATTGCCGGTCTCGACATCGATCAGATGGTCGTGATGGGTTTCCGATGCGGCTTCGTAGCGCGAGCGGCCGTCACCGAACTCGTGCCGTTCCAGGATGCCCGCCTCCTCGAACAGGCGGACCGTACGGTAGACCGTCGCAATAGAGATGTTGGAATCGATCGCCGCGGCGCGCGCGTGCAGCGTCTCGACATCGGGATGGTCCTCGCTCTCGCTCAGTACCTTGGCGATGGTCTTGCGTTGCTCGGTGATGCGCAGACCCTTGTCCGCGCACAGCTGCTCGATGTCGATCTGGCGATGCATGAACCAGAATTAGGGTGTGGATGTGATAACGTCAAAGGGGAGCGAGCCGATTGGCCGCTCCCCGTTTAACATTATTTGCCTTTGGTCTTCCGACGCTTGGTGCCAAGGCCGATCGATTTGGCCAGCGTCCGGCGCTGTTCGGCATAGTTGGGGGCGACCATCGGATAGTCGGCGGCCAGGCCCCACTTCTGACGATATTGATCCGGAGTCATTTGATAGTGGGTCATCAGATGCCGCTTCAGCATCTTCAGCCTTTTGCCGTCTTCCAGGCAGACGATATAGTCAGGCTTCACCGAAGAGCGGATCGGCACTTTCGGTTCGAGCTTGACTTCGGCAGCCGCGCCCGCGCCCGACAATGTCGAAAGCGCACCATGAACATTTTGAATGAGCTGCGGCAGATCATTGACCGCTACGCTGTTATTGCTGACATGCGCCGCGACGATATCTGCCGTGAGCGTAATCAACGTGTCGTCGTTCCCTTGATTTTCCATTTTTTGTATCCCCGAGCAAAAGGGCGCAGGACGAAAAAATACGCCGGCCTACTGATCTGATCCAATACTACCGGGTTACTGGCCGGACAAGCAGTGAATATGCTGACTAAAGATAAGGGGTCGTTTGAAATTTTAGTCGGTCAGCAACAACGTCACGGCGTCATAAGATTCACCGTCAGCCCCATGGTAATAGTTGCGGCGGCGGCCTGCGGGAGTGAATCCCGAGTGGCGATAAAGCTCGATCGCCGGATTGCCGTCGCGGACCTCCAGATGAAGCCGGTGAGCGCCCCCGACCAGCGCGCTGGCGATGAATTCATCGAGGAGCGCCTGGCCGATACCCCGACGCTGCTCCGCCGGATCGACCGCGAGCAGCAGCAACTCGGCCTCGTCGGCAACCGAACGCACCAGCGAGAAGCCGACCGGCGCTCCGCCCGCTTCGGCGATGGTCAGCCTGACACCGTGCATCGGCATGATCCCGGCGCATTGCGAGCGGGTCCAGGCCTCGCCGAAGCGAGATTCGAATGCGGCGGTCATGATCCGCATGACTTGGTCCAGATCGTCGGCACCGCCGCGTCTTAAGCGAACTGCGACATCGGAATGCTGGCGCGTGGCCATCAGGCCGCTCCAACCAGCTGCTTCGGCGCTTGCGCATCGGGCGCGCGGGCGTAGATCGGCTTGCACTCGAGGCTACGGAGCAATTCGGGAAGGCTTAGAGCGCGGCTGGCGGTGGGGAAGAGCGGCAGCGCTTCGCCGGAATGGCGCGCGCCGACCAGGGCATCGGCTCCGCTTCCAACCACCAGCGGCGCGTCCACCTTCATCGCCGCGGCTTGCGGCGTGAGATTGAGGATCGGTCCGGTCGCGGTCAGCTTCCTGCGGTCGAAGGTCTGGACGAACAATTCGCCATGACCGCCTGCCACCGCAGCAGTCACCTTGCCTTCGCCGGCGGGAGCCGATGCGGCGAGCAGGGCGAGGCTGTTCATTCCGCTCAGTGGAATGCTCCAGCCGATCGCCATGCCATGCGCCGCGGCGATGCCGACGCGGAGGCCGGTGAAGCTGCCGGGGCCGACGCCGACCAAAATTTTCGAGGGCACATGACCGTCGAGCATTTCCTCGATCAACGGAACCAGCCGCTCGGCGTGGCCGCGGCCGATCATCTCGTCCCGCGACGCGACGATCGTCCCATCGCGCTCCAGCAGCGCGGCGGTGCAAGCGGCGGTCGACGTGTCGAGCGCGAGGATCAAATCGAACGACTCCTGTTGCCTGACGCCATGGAGGCACAGGCTTTCCCGTGCGGCAAGGGAAAATCAAAAATCCCGAATGAAATCAGACGGCTTCGATCGTCTCGACTTCGGGGACATAATGTTTGATCAGGCTTTCGACGCCGCGCTTCAGGGTGACCATCGACGATGGGCAGCCGGCGCAGGCGCCCTGCATTCCGAGGAACAGCTTGCCGTCCCGGTAGCCGCGATAGACGATATCGCCGCCGTCCTGCGCCACCGACGGGCGGACGCGAGTCTCGAGCAATTCCTTGATCTGCTCGATAATGTCGGCATCGGCCGCATCTTCCTCGAAATCGATCGGCGCGTCCGCCGCAACCTCGATGCCGGCGGCGCTACCCTGCTTGAACAGCGGCGCGTCGAGCATGAAATGGTCGAGCAGAATCGACAGGACTTCGGGCTCCAGCTGCTCCCACTCAACGGTTGGCGCCGCGGAAACCGACACGAAGTCGCGGCCGAAATAGACGCCGTCAACCATGCCGGTTGCGAACAGCGCCTCGGCCAGCGGGCTGGCTTCGGCCGCGTCGGCGTTGGGGAAGTCGCGCCCGCCGGCCTGCATCACGGTGCGGCCGGGCAGGAACTTGCGGGTCGACGGGTTGGGCGTCTTTTCGATCTCAATCAACATGAGCGCGATGTGGCCCCGCTGGGGTAAGCGATCAACCCCCAAGCGGTGGCGCGCCGGCAATGATCCAACGGGTGGCCCCAATGGCGATCGCCAGGCAAAGGATCGCTACCCACCAGCGGCCAAGCTTCATCGGCTCAACGCTCGCGTCGGCCGCGCCACTACCGCTAAACATCGGACCGATCAGCTTCTTGCCGAGAACCAGGCGGTAAAAGAGGAGGGCCGCCAGATGCAGGCCGATCAGGAGCAGCAGGACGTTGAACCAGTCCTCGTGCAGATCGGCGATCTCTTCCGACGCATCGAGGCTGACCAGATAGGCCAGCGGCCCCTCATAGAGTCCGTCCTTGTCGATCGAAAACAAGCCAAGGCCGACCTGAACCGCGATCGCACCGAGCATGGCGAGGACGCTCAGCGCGCCAAACGGCGAATGCCCGACGGGCCGCCAGCCCTTCATGTCGCGAAGATAGGCGAGGATCGTTCCCGGCCCCCGCACGAAATTGGCAAAGCGAGCGGTGGAACTACCGACAAGACCCCACAGCAGTCGGAAAATGAGCAGCGAGAGGATCGCGAGGCCCGACCAGATATGCCAGTCGAGATATTCTTCTTCCGCCGACCACCAGCTGAAAGCGATCAGGCCGACCAGCGTCCAATGGAACAACCGGGTCGGCACGTCCCAGATGCGGACTTTCTCCATCGCCGTCAGTGCATCTCGCTGCGGTAGGGATCATGGCAGGCCTTGCAGGTGCCGCCGAGCTTTCCATAGCTCGTCTTGACCGCCGCCAAGTCACCGCGAACGGCCGCCTGATGAAGCGCCCTGCCGGCGGCCTGGAAGTCGCGTGTCTTTGCGGCGAAGTCCGCCGGCTTCTGCCAGATTTCAGGCTTGGCACCGGTCTTGCCCACTTCCGGTCCCGTGCCTTTCGGAAACCAGCGCGCGGAACGGTTGGCGAGCGTTGCCACGGTTGCGGAAGCGCTGCGGATTGCCGCCATGTTGGGCGTGTCGGCCATGATCTCGCGCCGAAGCGACTTGTTGGCCTTGCCGATCGCTTCCATCCCCTCATGCCGTTCGTGCATGATCCTGAGCGCGGCCTGCTTCGACAGCGGCGCGGCGATAGCATTGGTGGCGGCGATCAAGGCAAAGGACGCAACGACGCTCAACCGCATTCAACACTCCATCGCTGAGGTTCCGAAGACCTAGAGGCGGGTGACCTCCGGCTCCGACGATGGCGCATCATCGGGCGCCTGCCAACTGTCGTCGATCATCTTGATCAGCGCCGAGAAGTCCTTGCTGCCGCCGCCGCGGTCGACGAAGCGCTGGTAAAGCTCCTCCGCCTCGCCGCCCATCGGCGTATAAGCGCCGGCCTCCTGAGCGGCGGCCATCGCCAGCTTCAGATCCTTCAGCATCAGCGCGGCCGCGAACCCGCCTTCATATTCGCGGTCGGCGGGTGTTTCGGGGCCGACGCCGGGGACCGGGCAATAACTCGTCATCGACCAGCTCTGGCCGCTGGCCTTGGATGAGATGTCGAAGAAGGTTTGGGGGTCGAGGCCAAGCTTTTCGGCCAGCACGAACGCCTCGCAGGTCGCCGCCATGGTCGCGCCGAGCAGCATGTTGTTGCAGATCTTGGCCGCCTGGCCGGCGCCGGCATCGCCAGCGTGGATCACGGCCTTGCCCATTTTCTCAAGATATTCGCGGGCCTTCTGAAAACCCTCCTCGCTGCCGCCGACCATGAAGGTCAGAGTGCCGCCCTCAGCCGCGGCGATGCCGCCCGACACGGGTGCGTCGACCATGGTGTAGCCCTGGGCCTGCGCCTCGGCCTCGACCGCCTTGGCGGTGGCGACGTCGATGGTCGAACAGTCGATCAGGATCGCGCCGGTTGGCGCCTTGCCGAACACATGGCTGCGATAGACCTCGGCGACATGCTTGCCGGCCGGGAGCATGGTCACCACCGCGTCCGCGTCCTTGACCGCTTCATTGGTCGACCCGGCGCGCTGACAGCCGCGTTCGACAGCATAGGCTAGTGCCTCCTCGCTGAGGTCGAAGGCGCGGACCTCGTGCCCCGCCTTGGCGAGGTTCGGCGCCATTCCGCCGCCCATATGTCCCAGCCCGATGAATGCGACGCGTGCCATGTTACTTACCCTTCCAGTTCCCCGGCCGCTTCTCGACGAATGCGGTCATGCCTTCCTTCTGATCCTCGGTGCCGAACAAGCCGTGGAATAGCCGCCGCTCGAAGTTGATCCCCTGCGCCAGGCCCATTTCGAACGCGGCATTGACCATTTCCTTGTTGGCGATCGCCGCGAGCGGGGCCATCAAGGCGATGGTCTCCGCGGTCTTCAGCGCTTCGTCGATCAGGTCTGCGGCGGGCACGACCTTTGCAACCAAACCGGAGCGCTCGGCCTCTTCGGCGCCCATCATCCGGCCGGTCAGACACATTTCCATCGCCTTGGCCTTGCCGACCGCGTGGGTGAGCCGCTGCGATCCGCCCATGCCGGGCGTGACGCCGAGCTTGATTTCCGGCTGGCCGAACTTGGCGGTGTCGGCGGCAATGATGAAGTCGGCCATCATTGCTACCTCGCACCCGCCGCCAAGCGCGAAGCCGGCGACCGCGGCGATCCAAGGCTTGCGGGTGCGGGTAACTTGTTCCCAACCGCCGAAGAAGTTCGCCGAATACATGTCGGCGAAACCCTGCTCCTGCATCTCCTTGATGTCGGCGCCGGCGGCGAAGGCCTTTTCCGAGCCGGTCAGGACCAGGCATCGCTGCGCCGGGTCGGCGTCATAGACGGCGAAGGCGTCGATCAGCTCCGTGAGCACGGTCGAGTTGAGCGCGTTGAGCGCCTGCGGACGGTTCAGCGTGACCAGCGTAACCGCACCCTTCTTCTCGACCAGGATGGTTTCGTAATTCGACATGCTCATCCCTTATTTCGTCATCCCAGCGAAAGCTGGGATCTCATTTCTTCCCACGAGACCCCAGCTTTCGCTGGGGTGACGCAAACGCGTCAGAAATCAAACGGCCGCCACTGCTCCTCTACCGGGAGCGGCTCGAAGAAGGCCTCGACCTCGGCATCGCCGATCACGGCGGGATTGGTCGGATGCCATTGCGGCGCATTGTCCTTGTCGATCAGCAGGGCGCGAACGCCCTCCTTGAAGTCGGGATGGTGGATCAGGCGGACCATGATTCCATATTCCATGCGCATCTCGTCGACGAAGTGGAGCTGGTAGGGGCTTTCCTGCAGCAACTTGAGGCTGACCTTGCAGGCCATGGGCGACTTCCTGCGGATGGTCGCCGCCTCAGTCGCGGCCCAGTCGTCCCCCTCGTCGGCGCCGGCATCGAGCGCATCGAGGATTTCCTCCAGCCGGTCCGATGCGAAATAGCGATCGATCTTGGCAAGGTTCTGCTTGATCCGCGCCGCTGGGATTTCGTCCTCGCTCAATTCGTCGAGGATCGCCTCGACGCGGAACGGCTGAGCCATGATCCGTTCCTTGGCCTCTTCGAGGCGTTCGGAGGGAATGTAATGGGTAGCAAGGCGGAGCGCCTTGCACTCGGCGCCATCGAGCCGCGCTCCGGTGAGCGCGAGGAACTGGGCAAGCCGGCCGCGAAGGCGCGACAGATAGCGGCCGCCGCCGACGTCCGGGAAGATGCCGATCGTCGTCTCGGGCATGGCCAGCACCGTGCGCTCGGTTGCGACGCGGAAGCGGCAGGGGCAGGCGATTCCAACGCCGCCGCCCATGGTGATGCCGTCCATGAAGGCGACGCCTGGCTTCGGATAGGTATATTCGAGGTGGTTGAGCCGATATTCGTCGAAGAAGAACGCGCGGGCGGCGGCCTCATGCCCTTCGACGTTCTGGCTGATATCGACGACGTCGCCACCGGCGCAGAAACCGCGCCCTTCGGCGTGGTCGATCAGGATGATGCGGACGTCGGGATCGCTCCGCCATTCGATCAGCGCAGCCGCCATATCGCGCACCATCTGGCGGTTGAGGCTGTGCAGCGCCTTGGGCCGGTTGAGGCGGAGGCGGCCGGCGAGCCCCTCCTTGGTCGTAAGGACGTCGGCGTTCACTTCGGTCATCAGGTTCATTTCATCATCGCGTAGCGGCCAGGCGCAGGCTCAATCCCATCCTTGATGGTTCGGGCGGACACCGACTTCTTCGACCCATGCTCGGTCAGCCATTTGGCCCAGGTCGGCCACCAGCTGCCTTCGTGGCGGGTTGCGCTTTCCAGCCACTGCTGGGCATCTGACGGCTGGTGTTCGTTGGTCCAGAATCCATGCTTGTTGGCGGCAGGCGGGTTGATCACGCCGGCGTTGTGGCCGGAGCCGCCGAGGATGAAGTCGGCGCCGATGTCGCGCCCGCCGCGGTAGACCGCTTCCCAGGCCGAGACATGATCGTCCTTGAGCGCGATCACCAGCATCGGAGTTTTGATCAGGCCGAGGTCGATCGGCACGTCTCCGACCTCGAAGCCGGCCGGCTCCTTGAGCTTGTTGTTGAGCAGCAGGTAGCGATTGTAGCTCTAGAGGAAGGCCGCCGGAATCCGCGCCCCATCCTCGAACCAGTAGAGCAGGTCGCTCGGCGGGGCCGGCCGGTCGAGCAGGTAATGATTGACCACGCTCGACCAGATCAGGTCGTTCGCCCGCATCGCCGCGAACAGCCGCTGCAGTTCCAGGCTGTCGATGAAGCCCTGCGCCTCGAGATGATCTTCGAGCGCGTCCAAATGGCCCTCATGGACGAAGGCCGACCAGTCGCGCATGTCGGCAAAGTCGACGAGGCTGCCGATCAGCGTGGCCGAGTTGACCTCGCCT
>DASWTR010000010.1:0-1702 GCA_036402035.1 Sphingomicrobium sp. | reverse complement strand
TACACGCTCACCGACGAGATCGATTACATCAAGCCCAAGGCGCGGGTCTATTGAACGAGACGCTGCTTTGGCTCCTATATTGCCTTAGCGCCGGCTTGGCTTTTGCGGCGGTATATTATTGGCGTTGGCCAATCGTCCTGGCGGTAGTCATAGGCGCCGCGGTGACAGGGGCCGGCTGGGGCTTGCTTTACCGCTTGGCTGCCGAGGATAAGCGGCCCGACTGGTTTATGCTCGATTTGTCGCTCAACCTGACGTTCGGCCTCATCTTCGCGGTGTTTGGAGCGGCACTGGCATGGTGGCGATTGAAACATCGCGGTCCCGTCGAATAGCTGCCGTTTGTCGGCGGTTGGAATACGGCTGACGAGTTTCGCTTCAGCGCACGGCTCGATCATCTAACCTCTGCGAAAAAGGGGAGGCGGTGATGAGGCGTTTATCAATGGTTGCGGCCGCGGTGATGGCGATTCACGCAACCGCTTCAGCCAAGCACCCGCAGCCTTATCATCTGATCCCCGGCTCCGTGCCCCAGGACAAAGGGCCGGACGGCAACAGCATCTTCCTCGATGCGCCGACCGGCCTGATCCTGATCGATACAGGGCGTCACCCGGCCCACCCTGAAAAGCTGCTGGCTTATGCGAAGGGGCGTGGGCGGCCGGTCGCCGCGGTTCTCAACACCCATTGGCACATGGACCATGTCCAGGGGAATCTCGACATCCGCCAGGCTTATCCCGCCGCCCATGTCTACGCGACGACCGCGATCGACGGCGCGCTGCCGACTTTCCTCGCCAATGGCCGCAAGGGCGCCGAGGCGCGGCTCAAGGACCCCAAGACCCCGCCGTCACGGCTGCCCGAAATCCGCCGCTACCTGGCGCGGATGGACAGCCCGGACAGCGTGCGACCGACCGTGCCCGTGACCAAGTCGGGCAGGATGGCCATCGCCGGCCGCAAGCTCGACATCCATATCGCGCCTTTCGCCGCGACCGAGGCCGACCTGTGGATCTATGTCCCCGACGAGCGGCTGGCGATCGTGGGGGACCTGGTGGTCGACATCGTGCCGTTCATGGACACCGCCTGTCCGGACGGGTGGAAAAAGGCGCTGGAGGAGGTCGCCGCGACGCCGTTCGTGACCCTGATCCCAGGCCACGGCGCGCCGATGAACCGCGCGCAGTTCCTGCAATGGAAAGGGGCGTTCGAGCGCTTCGTCGACTGCGGCAAATCGACCCGGCCGAAGGAAGAATGCGTCACCGGCTGGAAGCGTGATGCGTCGCCACTCATCGATGCGGATCACGCTACTTATGTAACTGAAGCGGCAGCATATTATGTGGAGACGCGGCTGCGTTCGTCGCCTGAGGAGCAGCAGAAATATTGTAAGCCATTGAAGTGAGAGAGCGACGAAACGTTCTTTTTCATCGATGAACGGTTGACGACGAACCGTGCATTATTATAGACGAACCGAGTTCTCAACATGGGGAGCTTGGACATGTACGCTTCGGACGGACAACGGTCGCCGGGCAGGAAACTGCTGTTTGCAATCCTCATCGGCGTGGCGCTGGCCATTCCGATCTTCATGGTCTGGGCGCTGGTCTACGATCGGCAAAACCAGTCGAACGAGGCGCGCGCCTCGATCACCGAAGGGTGGGGCGGGCCGCAGGTGATGAGCGGCCCGGTGCTGGTCATCCCCTATCGCCAAGCCACGACCGAAACC
>DASWTR010000009.1:0-8546 GCA_036402035.1 Sphingomicrobium sp. | reverse complement strand
CCCGATCCCTATTCGCTGGAGAAGCGCGAGGTGATCTTCAAGGCGCCGAAGGGTGAGGGGAATTTCAAGGAAGCGACGCTGCTCCAGGCGCCGGACAAAAGCTGGCGCCTGTTCTACGAATTCGCCCGCGACGGAGCCTCACGCATCGGCATGGCCAAGGCGGCCGAACTGGGCCTCGAGTGGACCGCGATGCAGGACATGGTCCCGATCCGCGAGGAGAGCTGGGACAATTGGCACCTGTCGCCCGGACCGATCGTCCAAAGCCCTGGCCGCGACCCGGTGATGTTTTACAACGGCGCGACGAACGACGCGCGCTGGCGGATCGGCTGGGTTACGTTCGACCAAGGGTGCGAGTGCATCACGGGGCGCGGTTTGGAGCCCTTGTTGGTGCCGCCGCCGGCCAGCGACCGCGACGCAACCGACATCGCCTTCGCGGCATCGGCGATCCTCCAGCCCGATGGTTCGATCCATCTCTATTATTCGCTGGAGGACCGGATGCTGTCGCGCGCGATTGTGCGGCCGTATGATTAGTCGGGAGCTGCTGGCGTTTCAGCCTGATCCTCAAGCGCATGCTCGCGCGCGCTATGCTGCGTCGGCTTGACGCTGCCCTCGGCTTCGGGATCGCGATCGCGGTCGACGGCGCCGGTCGCGCCAAGGCCACCCATATTGCTTCCACCTTGCTCGGGGCCAGCGTCCAGCCCGTCGGTGCCGAAGGCTCCGCCTTTTTCACGGTCGGTCATGATTTCTCTCCTCATTTCAAGTTGATGGTCGAGGAGATAACCCGGCAGCGATAGGGTCGGTTGCATCCCCTAGGTCGTCCCGGCGCTGACACGGGACGGATACCCAGGAGACTCGGCGGAGGTCAGTCGGCCGGATGCGGAATGCGGCGCAGGTAGGACTTCACCGTCTCCCAGCCGCTTGGATATTTTTCTCTGGCGGCCTCGTCGCTGACCGACGGCGGGATGATGACATGCTCGCCGGGCTTCCAGTTGACCGGTGTCGCGACGTCCTTGTTCTCGGTCAGTTGGACCGAATCCAGCAGGCGCAGCACCTCGTCGAAATTGCGGCCGCTGGACATCGGGTAGAGCAGCATCGCGCGGATCTTCTTGTCCGGTCCGATAATGTAGACGGTGCGTACGGTCGCGTTGCTGGCCGCGGTCCGGCCTGCGGCGGTGTCGCCGGCGTCGGCGGGCAGCATGTTGTAGAGCTTGGCGACGTTGAGGTCGCTGTCGCCGATCACCGGATAGTCGACCTTGTTGCCCGACACTTCCTCGATATCCGGCAGCCAGTTTCGATTGTCCTCGGTCGCGTCGACGCTGAGGCCGATCACCTTGGTGTTACGCTTGGCGAACTCGTCCTTGAGGCCCGCCATATAGCCCAGCTCAGTGGTGCAGACCGGCGTGAACGCCTTGGGGTGCGAGAAGAGGATCGCCCAGCTTTCGCCGATCCATTCATGGAAATTGATGCTGCCCTGGGTGGTTTCGGCCGTGAAATCCGGGGCAACGCTGCCGATCGAAAGCGTCATTGGTCTTCCCTTCGCTGAGTCGTTCGTGGTGGCGATATAGTGTGGCTTATGTGTCAGGCGAATGCCGGTTCGATGATTTGCGGCGCTTCGAGCCAGGCGGGCGGTTCAAGCCCCTTGGAACGCAGGAATTCGGGATTGAACAGCCGCGACTGATAGCGCGTGGCGGGGTCGCACAGCATGGTGACAATCGTCTTTCCGGGCCCAAGTTCGCGCGCGAGGCGAATTGCGCCGGCGACATTGACGCCCGACGACAGGCCCAGCGCCAGACCCTCTTCGCGCAGCAGGCGATATGCAATTTCGAGGCTCTCGGCATCGGGGATGAAGAAACTATGGTCCGGCTCAAACCCTTCGAGGTTGGCGGTAACGCGCCCCTGGCCGATCCCCTCGGTGATCGAGCTGCCGTCGGCCTTCAGCTCGCCGGTGGTGTAATAGCTGTGCATTGCCGCGCCGGGTACGTCGGCCAGCGCGATCTGAATGTCCGGATTGCGCTCGCGTAGCGCCTGGCTGACGCCCGCCAGCGTCCCTCCAGTGCCGATCGCGCTGACGAACCCGTCGACCTTGCCGCCGGTCTGATCCCAGATTTCCGGGCCGGTGGTACGAACATGGACATCGCGGTTGGCGACATTGTCGAACTGGTTCGCGAAGATCGCCCCCTGAGGATGTTCGCGCGCCAGGCGCTCGGCGGTGCGAGCGGCGACCTTCACATAATTATTGTCGTTCCGGTACGGCACCGCCGGCACCTCGAGCAGCGTGGCCCCGAGCGCCCGCAGCGTTTCCTTCTTTTCCTTCGCTTGCGTCTCGGGAATGACGATCACCGTCTTCATGCCTAGGGCATTGGCGACGATGGCGAGACCGATGCCGGTGTTGCCGGCAGTTCCCTCTACGATCAGCCCGCCGGCGCGAAGCTCACCACGATCCATCGCATCGGTGACGATGCCGAGCGCAGCGCGATCCTTGACCGAATGGCCGGGGTTCATGAATTCGGCTTTGCCGAGAATGGTGCAGCCGGTCTCTTCCGAAGCGCGGCGAAGCTTGATCAATGGTGTGTTGCCGACCGCGGCGAGGACCGAGTCCCTGATCTCCATCGCGCCTAGTTAGGGACGCGAAACGGTTCAGCCAAGCCGCCGGTAGCGGAATTGGTGCGGCACGCGGCCCTGACGCTTCGCCTTGGCGGCGTAGCGCGTTTCGAGCCAGCCTGAGGGGTAGCGAAGCCACTCGCCCGGCGCCTGCACCAACCATTCGAATTGGCGGACATGGCGCTGCATGATCATCAGCGACCAGTCGAGATAGGTTGGGTCGTCGGTCGCGACGCGAAACTCACCGCCGGGCTTCAGCTTGGACGCGATCAGGTCGAGCGGGCCATCGTTCATCATCCGCCGCTTGGCGTGGCGCGCCTTGGGCCAAGGATCGGGATGGAGCAGATAGACCATCGTCAGCGATTGGTCGGGCAAGCGGCGGAGTATGTCCAATGCATCGCCCATATGGATGTGGACATTGGCCAGCCGCTGGTCACGGATGTGGCCCAGCGCCTGGGCGACGCCGTTGAGGAACGGCTCGCAGCCGATGAAGCCATGGTCGGGCAGCAGGTCGGCACGATAAGCTAGATGCTCGCCGCCGCCGAAGCCGATTTCCAGGTGAAGCGGACGATCGTCGCCGAACAGGCGCACGGATGTGATCTCGCCCTCCTCGGGCACCGCAATCGCCGGCAGCAGGGTCTCAACCAGCTCCGACTGACCTTTGCGCAGCTTATGCCCACTCGACCGGCCGTACAGCCGGTTGAGGGTGGTCGGATCGCCGGGTTTATGCGCGGTCATGGCTGAAAGCGCCTAAAGCGCAGAGCCGAAGCGCTCAACCGCGGTTCATGTGTCGGGAGCAATTTTCACCACCATGAGATACGGAATTCTTGCGCCGGCACTTCTTTTTGGCCTCACCGCTCCGGCATATGCGACCGGCGGCTTCGTGTGCCGCACCGCCGGTGCCCGACCGATCCAGATTTCGGTGGGCTTCGGACATGTCTCCGGCGCTCCGCTGCTCCAAGATGCGACCCGGCTGACCGACAATGGCCGCAACGTGCCGGTCACCGCGCCGCAATGGTGGTTCGACGGCACGGAGCTGCGGCTGCTGCTCGCCGATCCGAACGGCATGCGGCGCGAAGCATTGGTCAAGGCTCGCCGCAACGGCCGAGTTTATGACGGTAGTCTGTGGCGCGGTGGCAAGCGGCACTGGATACGCTGCCGCGAGGGTTAATTCTTCACGTCGGAGCATAGCTCTCCCTCCGCTATTATTGCGCCCGCGCAACAAACTTAGGGGAGGGAATAATGCGCTCAGGTGGGATCAACTGGCTGGCAGTCGTCGCGTCCGCAGTCGCGATTTACGCAATCGGCTTTGTGATTTACGCAATGCTCATCCCGATGGACTCGTGGATGGCGATGACGGGAATGACCGAGGCGGAAAAAGCCGTGGCCATGACGCGAATGCCGTTCAGCGTCATCATGCCGCTCCTGACCGCGGTGTTCATGGCGGTGCTGTTCAAATGGGGCTCGGTCGCAGATGCGATGACCGGTATCAAATGGGCGCTGGTCGTCGGCCTGGCATCGGCGGTGCCGACGATGCTCTACGGCTGGGTATATGGCGGGCACAACACCGACATGACGATGATCGACGTTGCCCACCTGCTGCTGGGCCATATCGCCGCCGGCGCCATATTGGGCGGCTGGAAGTAGTTAGGTAATTTCGGGGCGGCTTAGCGGCCGCCCCGCTTGCCCTTTAAGCGGCGACCGTCGCCACTTCGCTGAGCGCCGCCTTCAGGTCATCGACGAGGTCGGTCTTTTCCCACGGGAAGAGGTCGCCTTCGGTCTTCCGCCCAAAGTGGCCGTAGGCGGCGGTGGGCGAATAGATCGGCTTGTTGAGGCCGAGGTGCGTGCGGATCCCGCGGGGGGTCAGGCCGCCGAGCTTGTCGATGCGCCCGATCGCCGCCTCGAGCTGGTCGTCGCCGACTGTCGCGGTGCCGTGCGTGTCGACGTAGAGCGACAGGGGCTGCGGAACGCCGATCGCGTAGCTGAGCTGGATGGTGCAGCGCCGAGCCAGGCCGGCGGCGACGATGTTCTTAGCGAGATAGCGGGCGGCATAGGCGGCCGAGCGGTCGACCTTGGTCGGGTCCTTGCCGCTGAACGCACCGCCGCCGTGGGGCGCGGCGCCGCCATAGGTGTCGACGATGATCTTGCGGCCGGTCAAGCCGGCATCGCCGTCCGGGCCGCCGATCTCGAAGCTGCCGGTCGGGTTGATGTGATAGACGGTATCGTCGCTGAGCAGCTCGGCCGGAAGAACCTCGGCCACGACCCGCTTCACATAAGCGTGAAGCTCGGCTTCCTTCTCGCCCTCATCCTCTCCCTTGGCAGGCTGGGTCGAGACGACGATCGTGGTCGCGGCCGCCGGCTTGCCGTTCTCGTAGCGCAGGGTCACCTGGCTCTTGGCGTCGGGCTCGAGGAACGGCGCGCGCCCCGAGTGCCGGTCGTCGGCCATGCGCTTCAGGATATTGTGGCTGTAATAGAGAGTGGCGGGGAGCAGGTCCGGCGTCTCGTCGGTGGCGTAGCCGAACATGATACCCTGGTCGCCAGCGCCTTCGTCCTTGTTGCCGCTGGCGTCGACGCCCTGCGCAATATGGGCCGACTGGCCATGCAGATGGTTCTCGAAGCTGGCCGTCTGCCAGTGGAAACCTTCCTGCTCGTAGCCGATCCGCTCGACGACGTGGCGCACGGTCTGCTCGATCTCGTCACGGACGCCTGGAGCCCAGCCGTGCGTATCGCCGAACTGCTGCTCGTCATAGGCGCCTTTGCACCGAATCTCCCCGCCGATCACGATCCGCTGCGTGGTCACCAGCGTCTCGCAGGCGACCCGCGCCTCCGGGTCCTTCGACAGGAACAGGTCGACGATCGCGTCGCTGATTTGGTCGGCGACCTTGTCGGGGTGACCCTCGGAGACTGATTCGGAGGTGAAGAGGTAAGAAGTGCGCATGGAGAACGGTCAATCCTTGGCAGAAATCTGCGGAAAAGAAGGATATAAAGAAATCCTTATATGTCGCCTTAGCGAGGGCGGCGAGATAGCGCAATCGCTGCGCCAATCAAGAGGAACCCAAGCGCCAGCGAAATGATGTTGCCGAACCGGGCGAACAGCGTCGGCGCCAGCGGATTGGGCAGGGTCGCATCGATCAACCCGGCCTGCTGCCAGGGAATCGACTGGAGCACGCGGCCATAGGGATCGATCAGCGCGCTGATCCCGGTGGGCGTGGAACGGACGACCGGCAAGCCTTCCTCGGCGGCGCGGAGCCGGGCCTGGGCGAGGTGCTGCGGCGGTCCCCAGCGGCCGAACCACGCGTCGTTGGAAGGGTTGAAAATGAAATCCGGCCTGTCCCGGCGATCGACCACCTCACCGGAGAAGATGATTTCATAGCAAAGCTGGAAACCAACCTTGCCCCATCGCCCTGGAAGTTGAACCGAGCGCGGGCCGGGGCCGGGAGCAAAATCCAGGTCTCCCGGCGCCAAGCGAGATAGGCCGATGGCTGAAAGCAGCGGCCGCATCGGCAGATACTCGCCATAAGGAACGAGGTGCGCCTTGTCGTAGCGACCGACGAGATGGCCAAGCGGCAACAGCGCGTAGACGCTATTGGTAGCGCCATCGACCCGCCGTCCATCGCTTGACGTGACGCCGAGTCCGCCGGTCAGCAGCAGGTCTCCTGTCGCAAGCGCTCGGGTGGCGCGAAGTCGCTCCCGGAATGTATATGGCTCCGCACCAGCCCTTCCGTCTTCCAGCGGATCGGTGACGGCTGCCTCGGGCCAGAAGATCAGCCGCTGCGCGGAGCCACCCTTCAGGGTCAGCGCTTCCAGCCGCCGATAGGCTTCATCCTGAAAGCCCGGCCTCCATTTGTCCTGCTGGCCTATGTTCGGCTGGACGATGCGGATCGCGCGCGGCGGCAGGTCGAGCCCCGGCGGGCGCAGCAGCCAGCCGGCCACGCTGACCAGCTGGACCGCGATGGCGATCCCAAGCGCGGGCCGCCAACCGCCTCGCGCGAGCAGCCACAGCGCCCCGCCAAGCAGGGCCAGGAGCGCCGACACGCCGTAGGTTCCGACGAACGGCAGGGCGGCGCCAAGACCCATGTCCTGCCCCGCCACGGCAATCGGGTTCCAGGCGAAGCCGGTGAACATGGTCGCGCGGAGCCATTCGGTGACCGCCCAGCCGCCGGCCAAAGCCAGCACCAGGGCCAGCCGGTTTTTCTCGCCAAACCGCCATGCCAGGCCAGCTGCCATCGCCGGATAGACGGCGAGGTACAGCGACAACAGCACCACTGCGATCCAGCCCAGCCAAGCCGGCATCGCGGCCTGATAGGTGAAGGCGGTCGCGATCCAGTTGAGGCCGATGACGAATTGGCCGAGCCCGAACAGCCAGCCGAGGGCGAGCGCGCGCTTAAGAGATCCCGCCCGCGCCACCAGTTCACACAAGCCGGCGATCGCCAGGATCATCAGCGGCCACCAGCCGACTGGCTGGAAGGCAAAGGCGGAAACCAGTCCCGCGACTAGCGCGGCCAGGGGAAGCGGTACGCGTTGCATCACTTTTCGGGCAGCGGCTCGTTCGGCTGCGGCTCCGGCGCGTGCAGGCGAACCCGGACGATCTTGCGCGGGTCGCGGTCGACCGCCTCCAACCGCCATCCCGAAGAATGTAGCACCGACTCACCCTTGGCCGGGATGTGGCCGGTCAACAGGAACACTAGCCCGCCAAGCGTATCGACCTCATCATCGGCGGAGGCGAGGCGGGTATCGACCACCCGCGCCAGCTCCTCCAGCTCGATGCGCGCATCGGCTTCCCATAACCCATCCTCGAGCATGGTCAGCATGCCGGCCGCAGCCTCATCATGCTCATCCTCGATTTCCCCGACGATCTCCTCGACCACATCCTCGATTGTAACCAGCCCCTCGGTCCCGCCGAACTCGTCGACGACGATGGCGAGGTGGACCCGCTCGGTGCGCATGCGGGCGAGCAGGTCGAGCACGCCCATCGATTCCGGCACGAACAGCGGAGTGCGCAACAGCCCATCGATCGTGCGTGGGCGCGACGGGTCCTTCTGCGCCTTGAACACGTCCTTGATGTGAATCATGCCGATGACTTCGTCGAGATCCTCGCCGGTCACCGGCAGCCGGCTGTGCTCGGCTTCGGCGAAGGCGGCGATCAGCTCGTCGAAGCTGGCCGCCGAGCTGACCGAGACGATGTCGCCCCGAGTGACCGCGACCTCGCCGACGGTGCGGTCGCCGAAGTGCAGCAGGTTGCGGAGCATCTGCCGCTCGGTCGGCGAGAGGTCGCCGCGCTTGATCGGTTCGTCCTCAGCCTCGTCGATCGCTTCCTCGATCTGATCGCGCAGCGTCGATTCATGCTCCTCGCCGAAGATGAGCGCGCGCATCCCGCGCCACAGCCGGTTGCCACCCTCGTCATCGCTTCGGGTAGCCATCAGCGCTCGCCTTCATAGGGATCGGCGATGCCGAGGCGGGCCAGCGCCCGTATTTCGCGCGCCTCCATGTCAGCGGCGCTGTCGTCGTCCATATGATCGTAGCCCAGCAAATGCAGCGTGCCGTGGATCAACAGATGGGCGGCATGGCTTTCCAAGGCGACGCCCTTGTCCGAAGCTTCGGCCGCACAGACACCCTTCGCCAAAATGATGTCGCCCAGCATCAATTCAGGGCCGGCCTGAGCTGCCGTCCCCAACTCACCCTCTTCCGCCATTGGGAAAGAGAGGACGTTCGTCGGTTTGTCCTTGCTCCGCCATTCCGCGTTGAGCGCGCGCACCTGATCGTCGCTGGTCAGGCGGACCGAGAGCTCGACCGTCCTTTCGCCATTCCCGAGCTGGGGAAACGCACTTTCGGCGATGGCCGCGGTGGCGGCGGACCGGGCGAGGGACGCCCAGTCCTTGCTACTGTCCCACTCCGCGTCGGCGTCGATGTCGATATCCAGCGTCATTGCCCTAGTTCCGCTTGTC
>DASWTR010000008.1:0-9612 GCA_036402035.1 Sphingomicrobium sp. | reverse complement strand
TCCCGCTGCCCCCGATTCCGCAGAAGAAATATTGGTCGGTCATTCGCGCGACGGCCTAGGCGGGGACGCGGCCATGTGCAATTCAGCAGCGCATGAAAATTGCCGTCGTTGCGCCAAGCTGCACCCTAAGGCCGGAGGCGGTGGACGCCGTGATGGCGATCGCCGAGGCTCGCGGCGACGCCGAGCTTGTGATCCACCCGCAATGTTTCTTCTCCGACGGCCATTTCGCCGGGCCCGACGCGGCCCGGCTGGAGGCGCTGCGGGAGGTGATGGCCGACGAGCGCTATGACGCGGTGTGGTTCGCGCGGGGCGGCTATGGCTCCAACCGCGTTGCCGAAGCGGCGATCGCCGATTTGCCCGGCGCGGCCCGCGCCAAGACCTATCTGGGATATTCCGACGCCGGCTTTCTGCTTGCGGCGTTCCACAATTCGGGGCTGGAGGTCGCCCACGGTCCAATGGTCCAGGATGTGCTTCGCGAAGGCGGCGAGGCGGCGATCCACCGGGCGCTGGATTGGCTGGTCCGCCGCGATGCCGCGTCGCTCGAACCGGGCCTGCGGCCGGATGCGCCGGCGATGGCCTTCAACCTGACCGTCCTGTCCAACCTGCTGGGCACCGCGATCGAACCGGACTTCGGCGGCGTCGAGCTGCTGATCGAAGATGTCGCCGAACATGAGTATCGCATCGATCGGGCGATGTTCCACCTGACCGGCAGCCCGTCGATCCGTCAGGTGGCGGGCATCCGCATGGGACGAATGAGCGACATCCCGGACAATGACCCGGCCTTCGGAAGCGACGCTGAGTCCATCGTCAGGGACTGGTGCGAACGCTCCGGAATTGCCTTCCTCGGCCATGCCGACATCGGCCATGATGCGGCCAACCGAGTAGTTCCGTTCAACTATTACCGGAATTAACCACTTTGATGACTGTCACCCTCTTGCGCACAGAGGGGAATCGCGCTCTATCTTCTCGCTAGAACAACAGGAGGGCCAAAATGGCAAAAGGGACTGGTCGTAAAGCAGGTGGCGGACTTGCCCGCCCCGTAACCCCGTCGTCGGATCTTGCCGCGATCGTGGGTTCGAGCCCGCTGCCGCGTAGCGAGGTCGTTTCGAAAGTGTGGGACCATATTCGCAAGAACAACCTGCAAAACCCGAATAACAAGCGGGAAATCCTGGCGGACGACAAACTTCGCAAGGTCTTCGGCACCGACAAGTGCACCATGTTCGAAATGAACAAGCATCTGTCGAAGCATCTGAGCTAGTTCGCTCGCCGCCCTCTAGCCGCGGCAAGCGAATGAGGAGGGGCCCCGGCATCGCCGGGGCCTCTTTCGTTGGGGGCGAGTCGTTCTAGCGGCAGGGGCGCCAGCCCATCGTCCCCCGCTCGGCCTGGTCGAAATGAAAATGATCGGCATGGGCGGCGTTGTAGTCAGGCGACAGGACCGTCGCGTAGAGATCGCAAGCACCGTCGCGCACATCGCGCAGGAACGCGCGTTCCGCCGGGTCGCCCTGCCAGTCACGAAGTACCGAGATGCGGCGGCCATCGGCCAGGCGAAAACCGAGGATGTCGATCGCGTCGGCGGTCGCATGTTCGCTGAACTGACCCTCGGCCCGCCCGTAGAGCCGGCGACAGCTGAAGCTGCCCGCATGATCGATCCGCGTGACGCGCGCGCTGA
Organism: Sphingomicrobium sp.; assembly: GCA_036402035.1. Lineage (GTDB taxonomy): Bacteria > Pseudomonadota > Alphaproteobacteria > Sphingomonadales > Sphingomonadaceae > Sphingomicrobium. The sequence continues at coordinate 7,943 of DASWTR010000008.1, read as the reverse complement.
AATGACGGAGGGCGGCCGGCTGAACCACATCCCGCTCCCACAGCGCCAGCGCGGCGGCGACCGGGCAGGACGTGACGAGACCGCCCGGCGAATAAGCGATGGAACGCGGATTTTCCGGCCGGATTCGGACGCCATCGTCGAAACGGCAGCGGTTGTTGGCCGGGGTGGGTTGCTCGAACGGTAGCTCCGCCAGGCCCGCCGACTGCAGCAATGCGCGGCATCGGCCCGGCTCATCGGTGAGCCGGGCGAGCTTGACGCCGGTAAAGGGGCCGACGGGATCCGCCAGGCTGAGCTCGGTCCAGGGGAATCGTTCGGGATGCTCGCGCACCAGCCGTTGAAACTCGCGCCAACCGATGACCGCGGCAATTGCGAGCAACGCCAGGACCAGCCAGCAGCCCCAGCGCGGCCGCGGTCGCCTAGGCACGGAAGGCGGTGGCGAGCGGCTCGGCGATCACCGGATAGCCCCGGCCTTCGGGAATGCGCACATGCGGTTCGCCGCCCATCTCTTCGACCCAGGGGATGATGGTGTCGAGCGAATGGGCGCGCGCATCCGCAAGGGCATCATCGAAGCATCGGTGCTGGGCGAGCCGCTCGAGGTTGCGCTTGGTCGGGAAGATGGCGCTCGCTTCGCCGCGTTCGACGCGCTGGACGAGTTCCGACGGGTTGGCCCATTCGGCGGCAACGCATTCACCCTCCTGCGGACGCGGCTGCCAATCGCCGGCGGGGGCGCGCGCGAGGAAGAACAAGGTGTCGAACTTTCGAGGCTGCTTGAATGCGGGCATCCAGCGCGCGAACGGCGTCAGTGCATCCAGGTCGAGCTGGAGATTATGCGCTTCGAGCAGCTCGCCAAAATCGTCGCCGTGATCGAGCGCGGCTTGCAGCACCAGCCCCAGTGGCGGGCCTATCGGTCCGATCAGGCCAGGCGCGACGCCGGTTTCCTCGATTGTTTCGCGAATTGCGGTGACCTTGGCGGCGTCGCCTGGGCGACCGAGCGATTCGGCCAGGCGACGGTCGGCCGGGTCGATGCGCCCGCCGGGAAAAACGATGGCGCCGGCGGCGAAGGCCATCCGCGCCGACCGCTCGACCACCAGGATATGCGGTTCCGAGCCGTTGTCGCGCCACACGACCAGAGTCGCGGCAGGAATGGTGTCGTCGGTCACCGCAGCGTCCTATCAGGTCCGACGCGATACAAAAGGGCCGGCACCTTTCGGCGCCGGCCCTTCCATTCCACCCCGGATAGGGAGCGGATCAAGCCGTTACATGGCGTTGACGTTGGATGCGTTGACGTCGGCCTCGTCGATCGCTTCCTCGGCATTCTCGCCTTGCTCTTCGAGCGCATCGGCCTGAGCTTCGAGATTGGCGGCTTCGGCGCCGGTGGCATTGTCCGCCTGCGCTTCGAGGTTCTCCGCCGCGTTTTCAAAATTCTCCTGGACGTTCTCGCCGGCGGAATCATCGCCCTGACCACCGCAAGCGGCGAGTGCGAGGCTAGCGGCGCCAACCAGAGCGAACGAAAGCTTCTTCATCAAAAATCCCCTTTTTCCAGTGTGGTGGCGAATTTCCGGCCCCACAGTGACCGCTTCTAACGCAACCAACTCCAACACGGTTCCGAAACGGGCCGCATTTTGTCAATCGGTTGCAACCCAAGGGGCGGTCACCTATCTTAGAGATGCCGGGCAACCGGCTACGTCGGTAGACGATCGGGTGGAATAGGCATTTCGGACCCGGGGGGCAGTACCCCGGCGCCTCCACCACCAGCGGCGAAGCGCGAATCTTCAAGGATTTCCGCCGTTGCTGATGGGGGCGAAACAGGATCGACGAGTGCAATAAAGTCCCGGTTGCCGATCGGATTGAGCCACCGCGACGGCTCATTCACACAAGTGCCAACGATAACGAGGCGCTCGCTCTTGCTGCGTAACTGAGGGCCTAACGGTCTAAGGTTACAAAGCTAAAGCGCGGTTGGACCCCACCGGGCAACAGAAGGGGATTCCAGCGGCACGGGAGGCGCCGGGCAACAGAAGCCTCCCACTTTTTCCAGGCCAAATCGACGAGCATTGCCTTTGCCCCTGAGCGCTGCCACCGTTCGGCACGTTCCAGGGAGGAATTCATGCGTCGACTGCTTCTCGCTGCGCTTCTAACCACGGCGCCCATCGCGTTTGCCTCGGCCTCCGCACATGTCACGGCGGCCCCGGTTGCCGGCACTCCCGTACCCAAGGAGCAGCTGCTCAAGCCGCCCGCGGACGCCGAACATTATGTGGTTGCGTCGGAGGCCGGGAAGCATGGCGACCAGTGGCGCTGGCGGCTTCCGGACGGGCGCATCGCCTATCGCTGGTCGCAGGAGCTGCGCGGCTGGATCACCGAGATGGACCAGGTGTCGGCCTATGGCCCGGACGGAACGGTGCAGGGACTGGAGATCCGGGGTGTGACCACGGCCGGCGATGCCGCCGAAACCTTCAAGGTCGATGGTGGCCAGGCAAGCTGGGCGACCGTCACTGGCAAAGGGACGGCGCCTGCCGGCGGCTATTATATTCCCGCGACCGGAGTGACGATCGCCAATGCCGGACTGTACGAACGGCTCGCGGCCGCCGGCGCGGACGGAACCGCGCTCCTGCCGAGCGGCAAGGCCAGCGTCGCCTTCGGTCCGAGCCTGACCATCAGTGGCCCATCCGGCGACAAACAGGTGCAACTGGGCTTCGTCCGCGGCATCCTGTCATCGCCGATACCCGTCTGGTTCGACTCCAACCGGCGGTATTTCGCGGAGATCGATAATATCTCGGTCGTTCCGGCGGGTTACGAAGGCGAGATCAAGAAGCTCCGCGCGGCGCAGGAGGCAGCCACCGCTGCCGAGCTTAAGGCGGTCGCCGCGCGCTTCCTGACGCCGGCGGCGCGGGCGCCGGTCCTGTTCGACAACGTCCAGCTGTTCGACGCCGACAAGGGCGTATTCATCCCCAATCAGTCGGTGTTGGCGGAAGGCGGCAAGATCGCGGCAATCGCTGCCGCGGGCGCGCTCACCGTTCCGGCTGGAACCAGAACCATCGACGGCAAGGGCAAGACGCTCGTCCCGGGCATTTGGGACAGCCATATGCACATCGGCGACGATTGGAACGCCCTGGCCAACATGGCGGGCGGCTTCACCAGTTTCCGCAGCCCCGGCACCACTTTCGACCGGGCCGTCGACGCGACCAAGCGCCGCGCATCCGGCGAGCTGCTGATGGGAGAGCCGTTCATCTCCGTCATCGTCGACAAAAAGGACCCGCTTGCGGCGCAGGGCGCCGAAGTCGTCAGCAGCGAGGCGGAAGCGATCGCCGTGGTCCGGCGGATCAAGGACGCCGGCCTGTGGGGCGTGAAGTTCTACACTTCGATGAATCCGGCCTGGATCAAGCCGGCGGCGGCCGAGGCGCACAAGCTTGGCCTGCACGTCCACGGCCATGTCCCCGCGACGATGAAGCCAAGTGAGGCGGTCGCGGCCGGCTATGACGAGCTGACCCATCTGAACTTCGTTGTCATGGAGGCGATGCCCAAGGAGGTCATCGACAAGGCCAATACTCGCCAGCGGATGGAGGGACCGGCCAAATTCTTCAAAGACGTCGACCTCGACGGGCCGCTGATGAACGGCTTCATTGCCGATCTCGCCAGGCGCAAGACCATCGTCGATCCGACCCTGGTTATTTTCGAGGGTTTCCTAACCCAGGACGGCGGCAAGCCGCACCCGGCTTACGCCCCTTATATGGGTATCATCTCGCCGGTGGTCGAACGGTCCTACTTCACAACCGCCGGCTATCCGGTGGTCGAGGGCTATAGCCGCGACGACTATCGCAAGAGCTTCACAAAAATGCTCCAGCTGGTGGGCAAGCTGCACGCTGCGGGGGTTCCGGTCGTCGCCGGCACCGACGGCTACGGCATCGAGCTCATTCGCGAACTGGAATTGTACAACCAGGCCGGTTTCACGCCTGCGCAAGCGCTCCAGAGTGCGACCATCCTACCCGCGCGGGTGGTCGGGGCCGACAAGCGCACCGGATCGATCGCGGTCGGCAAGGAGGCCGACATGGTGCTGGTCGATGGCGACGTATCGAACGACCTGGGCGCGTTGCGGCGGGTCGTGACCGTTGTCAGCGACGGCTACGTCATGGACGGGAATGCCTTGCGCCAGGCGGCAGGATTCAGCGGACGCCCGAAATAGGGGCCGCAAAGGGGGGCTGTGAGATGAAAATCTGGGGGAAACTGATCGGGGCGGCGACGCTGCCGCTGATGCTGGCCGGCTGTCTGTGGGGGCCGGGCAAATTCACGTCGACCCTTGCGCTCAACAAGGCGGGGACGTTCGTGCTCGACTATCGCGGCGAGATTCTGCTGCAGATGCCGGACGGTCCTCATGCCGACGGTCCGGCCGAGCCCTGGTCGGAGAAGATGGCGCACTGTTACACTGACGGCACGACTTCGAACGCCCCAGTAGTCAGCGTGGTTGCGACGGCACCGGAAGGCTCGTCGGGCGACGAAGAGGATGCCGATGATCCGAAGCAGAGGCCTTGCACCCAGCCGGAACTGGCCGACCTCAAATCCAAATATGACAAGGAAGCGGCAGATCGCGCTGAGCGAAAGCGCAAGGAATACGACCAGATGGCTGCGATGTTCGGCCTGCCGGGAATGGACGACGAATCAAACCGTCGCTTCGCCGCGAACCTGATGAAGCAGCAGGGCTGGCGGTCGGTCAGTTACAAGGGCAAGGGCGTCTTTGACGTCGACTATCATTTCGAAGGCAGGCTCAACCAGGATTTCGCCTTCCCGCTGATGCCCGACAGCGACCTGATGATCCCGTTCGTCACTATCCGGCCGCGGACCGATGGATCGGTCAAGGTGAGCGCTCCGGCGCTGGTGGGCGGTGCGGGGATTTTCGCCGCACGTGCCAAGGCGATGGGCCTGCCCGACAAGGGCGGCGACGGCCCGCCCTCGCGCGCCGAGGGCCGGTTCACCATCACCACCGACGGCGAGATACTAACCAACAACAGCGAGGACGGCCCGGTCGCGGCACCGGGCGGGCGCCAGCTGCATTGGGATGTCGGACCCGGCTCCCAAAAGGTCCCGGAGATGATGGTCAGGCTGTAGGAAGCGCCGCCTAGCGCTTCCGAAGCTCGTCCCGGATTTCGGTGAGCAGGTCGACCTCGCTCGGCCCGGCCGCTTCCTCGCCGCGTCGCATCGCCTTGTTGGCCGTTCGCACCAGCAGGAAAATAATAAAGGCGAGGATCAGGAAGTTGATCACGACCGTCAGGAATTGGCCCCAGCCGAGCACGGGAACGCCGGCCGCCTTGAGTGCCGCATAATTGGCTGGGTCGCCGGCATAGGTCGCCGGAATTGGGCCCAGCACAACGAAATGGCTGCTAAAGTCCAGCCCGCCGAAAATGGCGCCGACGATTGGCATGATGATGTCGCCGGTTAGGCTGGTGGCAATCGTGCCGAACGCAGCGCCGATGATGACGGCGACGGCCAGGTCCAGCACATTGCCCTTGGCGATGAAGGCCTTGAATTCCGAAAGCATCGCATTCCCCTATTGAAGCGTTAGCGATGGAAAGCTGCATCGTTTCGCCCCCGATTGAAAGGGGAGAAGCGCTGTCCTACTTATGTAAGCCACTTCGGGCCGATTAGGGGAATTTGAGATGAGCCTGCTTCGTCGTTTCGGACTTCTCTCACCGCTCGCCGCGCTGAGCCTTGCTGGCTGCGGCCTCAACTCGGTCCCGACCGCCGAGGAGAAGGTCAATGCCGAGTTCGGCAATCTCCAGGCGGAATATCAGCGCCGCAACGACCTGATCGGCAATCTGGTGGAAACGGTGAAGGGCGCCGCGGGAAGCGAGGAGCGGATCCTGACCCAGGTTACCGAAGCGCGCAGCCGGGCAACGTCGGTATCGCTGACTCCGGAGCAGCTTGACGACCCCCAGGCCGTCCGCGCCTACAACGACGCCCAGGCCGGCCTGTCCAACGCCCGCAGCCTGCTCGGCACGGTGATCGTCGAGCGCTATCCGCAGCTGCAGAGTCAGCAGCGCTTCGGCGACCTGATGGTCGCGCTGGAGGGCACCGAGAACCGCATTCGCACCCAGCGGCGCGATTACAACGAAGCCGTCCGCCTATATAACACCACGATCCGCACCTTCCCTGACGCGGTCGGCGCCAAGATTTTCTACGGTGCCAAGCCCAAGGTTCCGTTCGAAGCCGCGGCCGGAGCGCAGGAAGCGCCGGACGTAAACTTCAATACCGCGGGGTAAGATGGTCCGATTTCTGGCCGGCTTGTGGCTGGCGGTGCTGCTCGCCGCCACGCCGGCCCATGCCCAGAATTTTCCGAAACTGACCGGCCGTGTTGTCGATGAGGCGAACCTGCTCTCCCCCGCTCAGGAAGCCGAGCTCAGCGCGAAATCTGAAGCGCTGGAGAAAACGACGGGACGGCAGTTCGTGGTGGCGACGGTCAACAGCCTCAACGACCAGGAAATCGCCGACTACAGCTATCAGCTCGGGCGCCACTGGAAGATCGGGGACGAGCAGCGCGATGACGGTATCGTCATGGTGGTCGCGCCGAACGAGCGGAAGGTGTGGGTCGCCACCGGCTATGGCGCGGAAGGATTCCTGCCGGACATTCTGATCGGCCGCATCGTGCGCGACACCATCCTGCCTAGGTTCAAAGCAGGTGACATGGCCGGCGGCATTATCGCCGGCGCGGATGCGGTCATCGCCCAGTCGCAATTGCCGGCCGATCAGGCTCAGCAAAGAGTAGAGCAAGCCCGGGCGGATCAGTCGCGCCGTGAGGTATCGATCAACCCGATCCCGATCATCTTCATGGTCATCGTCTTTTTCTTCATCGTTGGCTCCATCGCGCGCGCTGGCGGCGGGCGGCGCTACCGCGGCAAGGGCCGCCGCCGCGGTGGCCTCGACAGCGGCGATGTTGCGGTGATCTTGTGGGGGCTCGATGCCCTGAGCCGCGGAAGCCGCGGTGGCGGTGGCTGGGGCGGTGGCGGCTGGGGCGGCGGCGGAGGCGGCTTCGGCGGTTTCTCCGGCGGCGGCGGTTCGTTCGGTGGCGGCGGAGCAGGGGGAAGCTGGTGATGGCACGATTGAGCGCCGACGATCACAAGCGCGTCAGCGCCGCGATCGCGGAGGCCGAAGCGAAGAGCGACGGCGAGATCATCGCGATCACCGCCGATCAGTCGGACGCCTATCATGACGTCGGGTTGCACTGGGCCGTGCTGGCGATGGTCGCGGTGTTGGCCTATTTCGCGGCGCTGCCGCAGCATCTGATCAAATGGCACGACTGGATCCAGGGCTGGTCCGCCGAGCCCAGCGCGCGCGAGCTGCTGACCCTGCTGCTGTTCTTCGCGCTGCTGAAGTTCCTCGTGGTGCTGTTCCTTCTCAGGTGGCGGCCCCTGCGCCTGCTGCTAACTCCTGGAGCGACCAAGACGCGGCGGGTCCGACGGCGGGCGATCATGCTATTCAAGGCCGGCGCCGAGCGGCGCACCGTCGGCCGGACCGGCATCCTCATCTATCTGTCGATGGACGAGCATCGCGCCGAGATCGTCGGCGACGAGGCGATCACCAGGGTGATCACGTCCGAGACCTGGGGCGAGGCGATGACCGCGCTGCTCGCCGAAGTGAAGCAGGGTAGGCCGGCCGACGGGATCATCGCCGCGGTCGGCATCATCGGCGCGGTGCTGGCGGAGCATTTCCCTAAGTCGAGCGCCGACACCAACGAACTCCCCGACAAGCTGATCGAGCTATGAGCCGCATCGTCGAATGGGAAGGCAAATATATCCGCATCGTCCGCCAGGGACGGGGGGAATTTGTCGAGCGTTGCGGCGGAATCCATGCGGTGGTGATCCTTGCCGAGCATGACGGCAAGGTGGTGCTGATCGAGCAGCCGCGAGTGCCGCTCGGCAACCGCAAATGCATCGAGCTTCCGGCCGGACTGGTCGGCG
>DASWTR010000007.1:0-8009 GCA_036402035.1 Sphingomicrobium sp. | reverse complement strand
CGCGGACCTGCAATCGGACGCGCCCGACTTGGTTGCCTCTCTTTTTGCCGGGGGTTTCGACCGCGAGGCGGCACGGTGGAGCGGGGCCGTCAACGACATGGACGATGAGCCGGCCGACCGGGTGTGGGCGATGCTGGCGGTTGGTGCCCCTGACGAGGCGCGACCGACGGTCGACGCGGGCAGGATCGAGGATTTCGCGGACCGGGATTCGAGCGAGAACCGGCAACGGACGGCACTGCTGATCGCGGCCCTTGCCGGGCTTGGAAGGATCGACGCGGAGACCGCCGGGCAGCTCAACCGCTCCTATCGGCTAGGGATGGGGGCTGAGACCGGCTGGACGCGGATGATCGACGGGGCCATGCGCCGGCGGCAAGCGGGCACATCGATCCTGCTTACCGCCAGTGCCTTGCAGAATCTCGAGTTCGACGAGGTTCGGGCGGTTTACCTGTTCCATGCCGTCAATGCGCTCCGTCGCACCGGCCAGGAATATCTGGCGCGGATGATCGCCGCCGAGGCGCTGGCGCGGACGTGAGTCCGGAAGACCGCGCGCTCGTCGATCGCTTCTGCGACATGATGGCGGCGGAAGTGGGCGCGGCGAGGAATACGCTGCTTGCCTATCGTCGTGACCTCGAGGCCGCGAGCGAGGCGATCGGTTCGCTGGAAGCCGCCGGTGTTGGCGACTTGGCGAGGCTGGGCGAGGCATGGGCCGACCTTGCCGCGTCGACGGTGGCGCGGCGGTCGGCGTCTCTCCGCCGCTTTTATGGGTTCCTGCTTGACGAAGGCTTGAGGGGTGACGACCCCTCCTCATCGCTGCCCAAGCCTAGGCTCCAGCGGCCCTTGCCGAAGGTTCTCGACACGCAGGAAGTCGAGGCGATGTTCACGGTGGTGGAAGAGCGGGCGGCCAGCGGTGAGCCGCTGGCGCTGCGCAACCTGGCGCTGCTCGAACTTCTGTACGGGTCGGGCCTGCGCGCCACCGAGCTGGTGTCCTTGCCGAGGCGCGCGGTTCGGCCGGGCCACCCGTTCCTGATGTTGCGCGGCAAGGGCGACAAGGAACGGCTGGTGCCGGTTTCCGCCCGAGCGTCGGAAGCGGTGCAGAAGTGGCTGCCGAATGTGCCTGATAGCAGTCCCTGGTTGTTTCCGAGCGGCAAGTCCCATTTGAGCCGGGTTCGCCTGTTCCAGTTGGTGCGGGGGATGGCGGCGCTGGCTGGCATCGCGCCGGACCGGGTCAGTCCGCACGTTCTGCGCCATGCTTTCGCGACCCACCTGCTCGCCGGCGGGGCGGATCTTCGGGTGCTGCAATCGTTGCTGGGCCATGCCGACATCGCCACGACCCAAATTTATACCCATGTCGATTCCGCGCGCCTTGTGGAACTGGTCAACACCCGTCACCCGCTGGCCACGGGGCGCCGCTAGCCTTGGCGTTGACGCCGCGCGCCCTGCCGCTTACCCCGCGCGGCCAGATGCAGACCTATCTTGAATTCGAAAAGCCGATCGCCGCGCTCGACCAGCGGATCAACGAGCTGCGGGACACGGCCACGGCCGGGGATATCGATATCGAGCCCGAAGTAGCCAGGCTCGAAGCCAAATCGGCCAAGCTGCTCAAAGAAACTTATGCCAAGCTGACGCCGTGGCAGAAGACCCAGGTTGCGCGCCATCCCGAGCGGCCGCATTTCAAACATTATGTCGCCGGTATCGCCGACGATTTTCTGCCGCTGGCTGGCGACCGCGCCTTTGCCGACGACCCGGCGATCATCGGCGGGCTGGCCCGCGTCGACGGCCGGAAAATCCTGCTCATCGGCCATGAGAAGGGCGACGATACCGCCAGCCGGCTCAAGCATAATTTCGGAATGGCCAAGCCCGAGGGCTACCGGAAGGCGATCCGGCTGATGCAGCTGGCCGACCGGTTCGGCCTGCCGGTGGTCAGCCTGGTCGATACGTCGGGCGCCTTTCCCGGCGTTCAGGCGGAGGAACGCGGTCAGGCCGAGGCGATCGCCCGCTCGACCGAGCAATGCCTCGCGCTTGGCGTGCCGATGATCGCCGCCGTCGTCGGGGAAGGCGGATCAGGTGGCGCGGTCGCCATCGCCGCGGCCAACCGGGTGCTTATGTTCGAACATGCGGTCTATTCGGTGATTTCGCCCGAGGGCTGCGCCTCGATCCTGTGGCGCACGGCCGACAAGGCGGCCGATGCGGCGGAGGCAATGCGCGTCACCGCAAACGATCTGCTGTCCCTGGGGGTGGTCGATCGGGTCGTGCCGGAACCGCTCGGCGGGGCACATCGCACCCCGGCTGAGGCGATCGCCAACCTCAAGGCGGCAATCGTCGAGGAACTGGACGGGCTGGCCAAGCTGGAGCCGACGCAGTTGCTCGATCAGCGGCGGAAGAAATTCCTCTCGATCGGATAGGTTCGCCGGCGGAACCATCGCCTTCCAAACCCCGTTCATCGGCGTGAAAACCGAAATGAGGGAATGAATAGCGATGCGTATCCCGATCGCCTTGCTCACTGCGGCCGCGGTCATCGCGACACCGGCCGTTTCGCTGCAGCCGCAACGGCTGACCAACCTCAGCCCGCGCGACATCCAGGAGGCTGCACGCCAGCATCCGGAGATCGTCGAGGAGTTCGGCGGCGCCGAGACCGGGCCGCGCGCGGCCTATGTGCAGAACGTCGGGCGCAGGGTCGCGGCCTTTTCCGGAACGGCCAACGCCGGCCAGGTCTATCATTTCACCACGCTCAACAGCGCCGTTGAAAACGCGTTCGCGGTGCCGGGCGGCTATGTCTACATCACTCGTCAGCTGATGGGGATCATGAACGACGAGGCGGAGCTGGCCTTCGTGGTCGGCCACGAGACAGGGCATATTGCGGCCAATCATCACCAGCAGCGGCGGGCGGCGCAGCAGAACAGCTCGATCTGGGGCGTGCTCGGCGCAGTTCTCGGCGCGGTGGTCGGCAACAACGCGTTCGGCGGCCTGATTTCCCAGAGCGTCCAGCAATTTTCCAAGGCTCGCCTGCTGAGCTTCAGCAGGGACCAGGAATATCAGGCGGACGTGCTCGGCATCCGCTACATGACGGCGGCCGGTTACGATCCCACCGGTGGTTCGACCATGCTGGCACAGTTGACCCGCTCCGCGGCGATCGAGGCGCGGATCCAGGGCAAGCAAAACCGCTCGACGCCGGAATGGGCGAGCACCCATCCGCTGAGCGAGAACCGCGCCGTCCAGGCCGCGCAGCTCGCCAGGCAGGCGGCGCGACCGGGGCAGGGCCTGCGCAATCGCGATGCTTTTCTGGCCCAGCTCGACGGGGTGATTGTCGACGATGACCCGGAACAGGGCATTATCGACGGACGAAGCTTCGTCCATCCCGACCTTCGCCTGCAATTCACCGTGCCGACGGGTTATCTGATGCAGAACGGCACCAGGGCGGTGACCATTCAGGGCTCGGCGGGCCAGGCGCAATTTTCCGGCGGGCGCTACACCGGCTCAATCGACAGCTACATCGGCCGGGTGCTGCAACAGCTGGCCGGAGGCCGAGTCCAGCTGGCGATGGGCCCGATCCAGCGGACTCGGGTAAACGGCATCCCGGCGAGCTACGCCGTGGCCCGCGCGAATACCTCGTCAGGCGCGGTCGACGTGGGCGTATTCGCCTATCAATGGGATGCGGACACAATCTATCACTTCGTCACGCTGGCCCGCGCCGGGCAGGGGCTGGGACCGTTTGGCGGAATGTTCGAATCCTTGCGCAGGATCACGCCGGCAGAGGCAGCTTCGATCCGGCCAAGAGTGATCGACGTGGTAACGGTGCGAAGCGGGGACACGGTGCAGTCGCTCGCCAGCCGCATGGCGTATCGGGATTTTCAGCTTGATCGCTTCCTGGCGCTGAACGGCCTCGCACCGAACAGCCGCCTGCAGCCCGGCCAGAAGGTCAAGCTGGTGGTCTTTGGGGTACGCGGTCGACGCTAGCTGGCGATTACATTGCCTCGCTAACTTTGTTGTTGATCTTGCCCCACATGCCGTTCGATCCGCCGCCGAGCGACGACATGCCACCGACGGCGGCAACGGCGATCAGCGCGGCGATCAATCCATATTCAATCGCGGTCGCACCACGCTTGTCCGGGCGTATGCGACGCATCAGCCGGATAGCGAGCACGCCACCCTCCTCTGGTCTTGGTCCACGATGCCACATTAGCGGGAGGATGATTAAGGATTCATTGGCGTAACGAGGTTAATTTAGCAGTTTCCGCGATTATTCCCGCCAGCCGAGAAAATGGAGGATTTCCACCTGTTCCTCCGTCCGCCCATCAGTTTGGCGGGCGGCAAAGGCGTGTCGGGCCGAGGCGGCCTCGACCTTGCGCAGCGGAGGCGGGCGATCGGTCAGAAGCATTGTCGCGCCCATGGCTCGCAAGTCGCGGATCAGATCGTCCAGCGCCCGATAGCGCAACCGAACGCGGTCGACATCGACCACCGGACTGGTGAAGCCAGAGGCCGTCAACAAGCCCGCGAGGGACGATGCGTCAATGCGCGGGTGGACACGGGCGACGACCTGTCCACTCACGCGGCCCGCCTCGATCAGGCTGGCACGGAGGGCCGGCAGGCTGTTGCCGCCGGCAATGGCGCCGATGAAGGGCGAGCCAGGCTTCAAGGAGCGATGCAGCAATCGGAGGGCGAGCGGCAGGTCGTTCACTGTATCGAACGTGCCGACCGCGACGCAAAGGTCAAATTGCTCCTCGCCAAAGTCGAACCGGTCTTCCTCGACCTGACGTCCGGCAACAGCCGTCGCAAAACGCGCGCCGGGATCGAATGCATCGATCTGGTCCACGACTTCGCCAAGGCGCGCCGGCCATTCCGGTGATGGGCAGCCGAGCAACAGCGCGCGCGAAAACGGTTTGGGGATGTCGCGAAGACGATCGAGGCAATCATCGAAGGCGCGGTCGAACAGAAACATTTCCGGACCGAGGCGCGCGGCGCGGTCGCGGCGGAGGGCACGAAGGCGGCGGTCGAACAAGTCGCGGGTCACGAGCGCGCTTGTGCGGCGGTCGCCGAGGCGCGACAAGGGGGGATGCATCCAGCGATCTCGCGGCCGTTGCAGGGGGTAGGAAGACTGCTGCTCGACTTCGCCTTGCCGCCGCGCTGTGCGGGTTGTGCCGAGGTGATCGACGAAGTTGCCGCCTTCTGTCCGGATTGCTGGGCCAAAATGGAATGGCTTGGCAATAGCGGGTGCCAGCGGTGCGGTCTGCCGCTGGCCGGGACCGAGATCGAAACGTGCGGACGCTGCCTTGCCGACCCGCCCAAGCTCGACCGGATCAGGGCAGCGGTCGCCTATGACGATCTGCCCCGCTCGATCGCCCTCAAGCTGAAATATGGCCGCAAGGTCGCGCTGGCTCGGACGATGGCGCGGTACATGGCGAACCTGCAAGAGCCTTCGATCGCGGACAGCGTCATCGTGCCGGTGCCGCTGCATCGCTGGCGATTGTGGGGACGCGGGTTCAACCAGTCTGCGCTGGTCGCCCGCGAGCTATCGAAGGCTTGGGGATTGCCCACCCAGGCTGGACTGTTGCGACGGACGAAGCGGACCCGGCCGCTCAAAGGTCTCAATCAAATTCAGCGCCGAAAGGCGGTCGCGGGAGCATTCGAGGCGACGGCGCCGATGCGCGGCAAGACCGTCATCCTGATCGACGATGTTTTCACCAGCGGCAGCACAGCCGAGGCTTGCGCTAGAGCCTTGCGCAAGGCGGGCGCGGGGCGGATCGAGCTGATTTGCTGGGCAAGGGTGGTTCGTCCGGCCCAGCTCATGCGTTAAACGTCCATCGAATCGAACACTGACGGAGGGCCGGTTTGGCCAAGGTTGAGATCTACACCAAGATGACATGCGGCTTCTGCGTCCGGGCCAAGCGGCTGCTGGAAATGAAGAAGGTCGCCTATGAGGAATATGCGGTGGACTTTGGCGGCGCGAAGAAGGCCGAGATGGTCGAGCGCGCGGGCGGCCGGATGACGGTGCCGCAGATCTTCATCGACGGACGGCACATCGGCGGGTGCGACGACCTCATGGCGCTGGAATATCAGGGCAAGCTGGACGAATTGCTCGCCGCATGAGCGCCGTGCGGATCGCCTTGTATCAGGCGCAGAGCGGAATCGACCCCAAGGCCAATGCCGAACGGCTGGTGAGCGCGGTTCGCGAGGCGGCCAGCGGCAGCGCAGCGATGCTGTTCACGCCGGAAATGTCCGGCATGCTCGACCGCAACCGCGAGCGCGCCTTTGAGAAAGCCCGGCCGGAGGGAGAGGATCAAGTCCTCGCGGCCGTCCGCACCGCAGCAGCGGAAGCCGGCATTTGGGTGCACCTCGGGTCGCTGGCGCTGAAGGGCGAAGGCGGCAAGCTGGTCAATCGGGGTTTCGTTATCGACAGCGGCGGCGAAGTTCGGGCGCGCTACGACAAGATTCACCTGTTCGATGTCGACCTGCCGACCGGGGAGAGCTGGCGGGAGTCGGCGATGTATGATGCGGGCCGCGAGGCGGTGGTGGTGCCCGATACGCCGGTCGGCAAGCTGGGCCTCACCATCTGTTATGACCTGCGGTTTCCGGAGCTGTTCCAGCGACTGAGCGACGCGGGAGCGGACGTGATCGGCGTGCCCGCCGCCTTTACCGTGCCGACCGGCAAGGCGCATTGGCAGGTGCTGATGCGGGCGAGGGCAATCGAGGCGGAGCTGTTCATCGTCGCCGCGGCGCAGGCCGGGCATCATGAGGATGGCCGCGAGACCTATGGCCATTCGCTGGTCGCCGACCCTTGGGGCGAGGTGCTGCTGGAGATGGGCGGCGAGCCGGGGTTGGCCTTTGCCGAGATAGATATCGACCGCATAGCCGAGGTGAGGGCCCGCATCCCGGTCCACCAGCACCGTCGCCCAATCGCTCCCGTGGCGAATTGATTCGGGTCGCCTGCTCCCTTAGGGGAGGCTCCGACGGCTCCGTAGCTCAGCAGGATAGAGCAGCGGTTTCCTAAACCGAAGGTCGCAGGTTCGAGTCCTGCCGGGGCCACCATAAGCGATTGAAAAAAGGATAGAATCCGATGTTCGCGCGCCTGTTCAGTGATCATCCTAAAGCCTTGGGAATGAGCTGGGCCGAGCATGGCGTGGGCGCAGTGGTGATCGGGGCGCGGATGGTTGGGGCCGGCCTAGCCTGCATCGTTCACGCCGCGGTCCCGGGTATATTCACCGAGACGGCGGGGCGGACCGTCAAGAGCCTCCATGACCATATGGTCCAGCGCAAGGCGGGCGCGGCCAACCCCAACGCCTGGCCCGATTATGAAATCTGATGGCCCAGCCGCCGACGTGATCGTCGTCGGCGGCGGCTTTTCCGGGACGATGGTCGCGGCCGAGCTGGCGCGACGCGGTGTAAGCAGCGTGCTGATCGACGGCAGCGGGCGGGAAGGTAAGGGCACCGCCTATTCGACGCCCGAGGACGCGCATTTACTCAACGTCGTTGCGGGGCGGATGGGGGCCTGGGCCGATCGCCCGGGGGATTTCGCGGAGACGATAGCAGCGGAGGGTTATGCCGCCGACGCCTATGTGCCACGCCGGCGCTACGGCGAATATCTGGCCGCAATCTTGAATGAAGCGCGTGTCGATGGGCTGGTGATGGTAGTCGCCAGCGACGCGCAAGCTGCGGAGCGGACGGAGCATGTTTGGACGGTTGAACTGGCCGATGGCTCGCGGGTCGCGGTGCTGGCGCTGGTGCTGGCTCAGGGCAACCAGGCGCCGGAGCCGCCGTCTCTGGCGCGCAATATGCCGGCCGAGCTGTTCGTCAACGACCCGTGGAGCGATGCGGGCCGCGCGGCGGTGGCGCGGGCCGCGGCGAGCGGAGGGGACGTGCTGATCATCGGCACTGGCCTCACCATGGTCGATGTCGTGCTCAGCCTTGATGAAGCGCAGCATCGGGCGCGGATTGTGGCCGTGTCGCGGCGCGGGCTGGTGCCCAGGGCCCATGCCGAATTCGAACCGGCCCCGGTTGCGCTGGATGAGGTGCCG
>DASWTR010000006.1:0-2317 GCA_036402035.1 Sphingomicrobium sp. | reverse complement strand
AGTCCGCCTTGCTTACCTCGCTGACCGCAGCGCCGTCGCGGCGCAGCGCGTTGAGCCCGGCGCGGCGGACGACGTCCTCGAGGTCGGCGCCGGTGAAGCGGTCGGTCTCGGCCGCGAGCTCCGCGAGGTCGACATCGCCGGCCAGCGGCATGTCCTGGGTGTGGATCTTGAGGATGTGCTCGCGCCCTGCCTTGCTCGGGGTGCCGACATAGACCAGTTCGTCGAACCGGCCCGGCCGAAGCAAGGCTGGATCGATCAGATTGGGCCGGTTGGTCGCACCGATCAGCACGACGTTGTTGAGTTCCTCCAGCCCGTCCATCTCGGCCAGGATGGTGTTGACCACCCGTTCGGTGACCTGCGGCTCCCCCAGCCCGCCGCCGCGGGCAGGGACCAGGCTGTCGAGCTCGTCGATGAAGATCACCGTCGGCGCGACCTGGCGGGCCCGGGCGAACAGCCGGGCGATCTGCTGCTCGCTCTCGCCATACCATTTGCTCAAGAGATCGCTCGACTTGGTGGCGATGAAATTGGCCTCGCTTTCGCGCGCCGTCGCCTTGGCGAGCAGCGTCTTTCCGGTCCCCGGCGGGCCGTAGAGCAGAAATCCCTTGGCCGGGCGGATACCGAGCCGGCGGAAGGCTTCGGGATGCTTGAGCGGAAGTTCGACGCCCTCGCGCAGCTTGTCGCGCGCTTCGTCGAGGCCGCCGACATCGTCCCAGCCGATATTCGGCACCTGCACCATCACTTCGCGCATCGCCGACGGCTGGACGCGCTTCAGCGCATTGTCGAAGTCGCTTGCCTCGACCGACAGAGCGTCAAGCACCTCGGTCGGGATCGTCTCGTCGGCCAGGTTGAGCTTGGGCATGATCCGGCGGACCGCCTCAAGTGCTGCCTCGCGGGTGAGGGCGGCCAGATCGGCGCCAACGAAGCCGTAGGTTCGCCTAGCGAGCTCATCGAGGTTGACCCCGTCGCCGAGCGGCATGCCGCGGGTGTGGATGCCTAGGATCTCGCGCCGGCCGCGCTCGTCGGGAACGCCGATGACGATCTCGCGGTCGAAGCGGCCAGGGCGGCGGAGCGCCTCGTCGATCGCCTCGGGCCGGTTGGTGGCAGCGATAACGACCAGATTCTGACGCGGCTCCAGCCCGTCCATCAGCGTCAGCAGCTGCGCGACCAGCCGTTTCTCGGCTTCGCCGGTCACCTGCCCCCGCTTGGGCGCAATCGAATCGATCTCGTCGATGAAGATGATCGACGGCGCCGCCTTGCTGGCCTCGTCGAAAATCTCCCGCAGCCGCTTTTCCGACTCGCCATAGGCGGAGCCCATGATTTCCGGGCCGGCGATATGAAAAAACTGGGCGTCGCTTTCGTTGGCGACGGCGCGGGCCAGCCTGGTCTTGCCGGTGCCGGGCGGGCCGTGCAGCAGCACGCCCTTGGGCGGGTCGACGCCCAGCCGCTGGAACAGCTCCGGATGGCGCAGCGGCAGCTCGACCATCTCGCGCAGCGCGTCGATCGTGTCGTTCATGCCGCCAAGGTCGTCGTAGGTGACGTCGGCGCGGCGCTCGCCGTCCCGCTTCTCGGTATATTCGGGCAGCAGCTCGACCTGGGTGTTGGCGTCGATGTGGACGATCCCCTTGGGCGTCGTCGACATGACCGTCAGCCGCACTTCCTGCAGGGCGAAGGCGGGGGCATTGAGTAACTGGCGGATATGGTCCGGCATGTCGGCATTGACCCGCTGGTGGCCGGCGGTCGCGACCGTATCGCCCTCGCAGAACGGCCGCCCGGCGAAGCTGCGCTGCAGGGCCTGGGAAGAACCGTGCAGGCGGACATTGTTCTGGGCGGGTGCGAACACGACCCTGGTCGCCGGCTTGGAGCTGGCCTTGTTGACCTCGACGTAATCGCCCGAGCCGACGCCCGCGTTGGCGCGCTGCAGGCCGTCGAGCCGGATGATGTCGAGTCCCGCATCCTCGCTGTACGGACCCAGCGCCCGGGCGGCGGTAGCGCGCTTGCCGACGATCTCGACCACATCGCCTTCGCTGAGGCCAAGCTCCTTCATCAGCTTGACCGGAAGGCGGGCAACGCCATGGCCGCTGTCGATCGGGGGTAGGTGAGCGACCTGCACGCGCCGGACCAGAGTATCAACCGTCGCCATCCGAAACCTTCTCCAAGATTGTTCGACAAGCCCCACGTACACGCTGCCAAGGAACGGCGGCAGGAGCAGAGAGGTTCAATCTGGGGCTGGAACGAGCAGAAAAAAAGGCCGGGCGTCGCCGCCCGGCCCAGGATCAGGAGAGGATGCCTGTTAAGGCCCGATTCTTATCGCACCGCA
>DASWTR010000005.1:0-2373 GCA_036402035.1 Sphingomicrobium sp. | reverse complement strand
AGGGGATAGAGCAAAAGCTGATAGCATAGCGCCGCGATGTTGAGCCGCTTGCCGGGGAGGAAGATCGCCGCGGCCATGCCGGCGCTGAAGGCGAGGAACACGGTCCATTGCTCGACGCTGGCCAACTGGCTGACGCCGACCAGCTGCAGCCCCGCCATCGCCAGCAAGTTGCAGGCGTACATCCCGCCCAGCAGCCAGCGCTTGTGCCGGAAATAATAGGCGTCGAGGTCGGGCCATTCCTCGACATCGTCGGGAAAGGCGAGCTGCGCGATCAGATAATAGATGCCGAAGATGACCAGCCCCGCGGCGAGGCTGGTGAATTGCACCGGGATCTCGGTCCGGTGCTGCCACGCGATCAGCCAGAAGGCGGTGATGTCGAAGGTGATCAAGAGGCCAAGCAGCGGCAGCAGCCAGCCGATGCGGATCTTGTGCCGAAGCTCCAGCGCCTTCCCGAACCCGCCGATCGCCTCGGCCAGCGCCAGGCCCATCAACAGGCCGAACAGCGAGAAGACAAAGCTGAATGCGTCCATAAAGCCCCCGGCCGCCGAGCATAAGCGCAGGGTTGGCGACAGCCAACCCGAGCTTATGTCGAAGAGATGGCCGAGGCCGGCCGACGACCGGCAGAGCCGTGTCAATCGACGTCACGGGATTAACTCCCGTGACGGCCCACCCCGCGCACCCACCCCCGGAATAGGCCATGACCCCGTAACGAATTCGCGCTACGCCTTGTCGCCTGTGAAGGAGACCGCCCATGTCCAACACCGTCCTGCTGATCCACGGCGCCTGGCTCAATTCGCGCAGCTGGGACGCGGTCAAGGCTCGCTACGAGGCGAAGGGGTTCACCGTCGTCGCGCCCGACTGGCCCTATGACGACCGCTCGCCGGAGGAGCTGCGGGACGAGCCGGACGAGAAGCTCGCCTCGCTCGGCATCGCCGAGATCCTCGACCATTATGGCCACATCATCGGCCAGTGCCCGGAGGAGCCGATCCTGATCGGCCATTCGGCCGGCGGCGTGTTCGTCCAGCATCTGCTTGATCGTGGCCTGGGACGTGCGGGCGTCGCGATCGACCCGGCGCCGACGCCCGGCGTCCGGCTCGGGTTGCAGGCGATCGTCTCGGCGCTGCCGGTCTTCTTCGACTGGGGCAGCTGGAAGAAGGCCGAGACCATGTCGCGCAAATTCTTCCGCACCCGCTTCGCCCAGCTAATCCCGGAAGGCGAGGCCGACGCCCTGTACGACAAGTACATCGTGCCGACGCCGGGCAAGGTCTATTGGGACGGCATCGTCAACAAGACGCCGATCCGCTGGGACAATCCGGACCGCGCGCCGCTGCTGCTGATCGGCGGCGAGCTCGACCTCATCGCCGACGCCAGCATGACCCAGGCGATCTACGAGAAGCAGAAACAGGCCCCCTCGCTGACCGAGCTCAAGATCTTCCCCGGCCGCTCCCATTGGACCCTGCTCGATCCGGGCTGGGAGGAGGTTGCCGACTATGCGCTCGACTGGGCGGTGAAGAATGCGCGTCCGGCTCGGGAGGTGAATACGGAGATCAGGGTGACGGTCCAGTAGCGTCATGATACCGCCGCTGGCGCCCAGCGCCTTGATCCCCTAGGCTGGCGCCAAGCACCCGCTCAAAAGGAATTGCACCGTGGCCAAGGGTCAGAAGAAGTCCAACAAGGAAATCCGCAAGCCCAAGAAGGAAAAGCCAAAGAAGGGCGTCGCGCCCGCCTCGAAGGGCCTCGGCGCCAAGCAATCGGACTTCTAGGCTAACGCCGCGCGGCTGCTAAGGCCGTGGCGGCGCAATCACCGCGCAGGCGATGCGATCGCCGCTATTGCCGCTCGGGTCGGTGCGATAATCGTCGGGCTTGGCGTGGATCACCAACGCGGTGCCGTCGGCATCCGCCAGCCCCGCACCCGGCACGAGGAAATTGAGCGCCCCGCGCCCGTTGGCGCTGACGGTCAGATTGGGGAGGTCGCCGGCATGCGCGCCTACCGGATTGAGATGGCCATGCTGCTTGCTGGCCGGGTTCCAATGTGCGCCCGCGCTCTGGAATGCGGGTCCGTCGCAGCGGCCGACCGCATGCAGATGAAGCCCATGCTCCCCGGGCGAAAGGCCCTGCACCGCGATCCGCAAATAGCTGCCGCCGGCGCGCTGCTCGACCTGGACCGCGCCGGTCGAGGCCCCTCCCCCATTGATCAAGGCGATGGTCGGTGCGTTGCCGACCGGGCCTAGCTCGTCCGGCGTGGCGCAGGCGGACAGCACGGAAACTGGAAGTAACAGGGCAAGATAACGCAAAATTCTACTCCTCGAACGCGATCACGACCCGCCGGTTCTGCACCTCGCGCACTCCGTCCTCGGTTGCAACCAGCGGCTG
>DASWTR010000004.1:0-2890 GCA_036402035.1 Sphingomicrobium sp. | reverse complement strand
CTTGCTGCTCCACTCCACCCCGCCCAGCCAATCGCGGATGACATCCTGGACATCGAGCTTGCGGGCGGCGTGGATCAGCAGGCGCTGGCGGTGTCGGCCGCGCAGCATGGCCAGCGGGGCAGGGGCGGGGCCGAATACGGCCATCCCTTCGACGCTTGGCGCGGCATGGCCGATGCGCCTGGCTATCGCTTCCGCTTCCGTCTTGTCCTCGCTCGACACGACAATGGCGGCCAACCGTCCGAACGGCGGCATCGCCGCTTCGCGCCGGGCCTCGGTTTCTGCCGCGTAGAATCCGGGCGCGTCGCCTGATACCAGCGCGGCAATCACGGGCGCTTCCGGATCGTGGGTCTGGACCAGCACCCGGCCGGGCTTATCGCCTCGTCCGGCACGTCCCGCGACTTGCTGAATCTGCTGGAAGCTCCGTTCGGCGGCGCGGAGGTCGCCGCCCTGCAGGCCGAGGTCGGCGTCGACCACCCCGACCAGTGTCAAATTGGGGAAGTGATAGCCCTTGGTCACAAGCTGCGTGCCGACAACGATATCGATCTCGCCGGCCTCCATCGCCCGAACGAACTCTGCCGCGCGGGCAGGGGACCAGATGGTATCGCTGGTAACGACCATCGTGCGGGCGTCCGGGAATAGCTCCGCGACCTCGTCGGCGATCCGTTCCACGCCAGGCCCGCAGGCGACCAGGCTGTCCTCCTCGCCGCACTCTGGGCAGGCCTTGGGCGGCGGCATGACATGGCCGCAATGGTGGCACGCAAGGCGATGCATCAGTCGATGCTCGACCATCCAGGCGGTGCAGTTCGGGCATTGGAAGCGATGACCGCAATGCCGGCACAGGGTCAATGGAGCGAAGCCCCGGCGGTTGAGAAACAGCAGCGACTGCTCGCCCGCTGCGAGGTTGGCTTCCAACTCGGCGACCAGGCTCGGCGCCAGCCAGCGGCCGCGTGGCGGCGGGTCCTGGGTCAGATCGACCGCGCGGATTGCCGGCATCTCGGCAACTCCATGTCGCTCGGTCAGCTTTAGCTCGCGATAGCGGCCAATCTCGACCATGTGCCGAGTTTCGATCGCCGGCGTGGCCGAGGCGAGGATCACGGGGATGCCCTCGAAATGGCCTCGCATCACCGCCACGTCGCGGGCATGATACTGGACGCCATCCTCCTGCTTGAAACTCGGCTCGTGCGCCTCGTCCACGACGATCAAGCCGAGGTTGGGATAGGGCAGGAACAGCGACGAGCGGGCGCCCACCACGACCTTCGCCTCTCCGCTGGCAATGGCCCGCCAGGCGCGCCGCCGCTGCGACGAGCGAAGGTCGGAATGCCAGGTAACCGGCTCGCAACCGAAGCGGGCTGTGAAGCGGGTCAGGAACGGCTCGGTCAGTGCGATCTCCGGCAGCAGCACCAGCACCTGCCTGCCCTGCCGAACCGCCTCTGCAATAGCTTCGAAATAAACTTCGGTCTTGCCGGAGCCGGTCACGCCGTCGAGCAGGACCGGGTCGAAGTCCTGCCCGATCGCGGTTCGAAGGCTGTCGGCCGCTTCGCGCTGCTCTTCATTGAGTATGGGCAGGGCAAAAGCAGGGTTGGGCGACGGGAAAGGCTGGTCGGCGTCGACCTCCACCCGTTCCAGCGCGCCTGCATTGACCAGCCCACGCATCACCGCCTCGCTCACCTCGGCGTGGGCGGCCAGCTCCCGCACCGTGCCTTGACGTCCCTCGATGCGGGCCAGGGCTTGCTCGCGCTGCGGCGTGAGGCGGGCCGGAGCCTGTCCGGTCGGCCGATATTCGATCATCTGGCGTGGCGCGGTGAGAGCGGCGGAGGTCGAGAGCACCATCCGCAGCACTGCGGCGATCGGCGACAGATAATAGTCGGCGGTCCACTCGACGAGCCGCCGCAGCGGCGCCGGGATCGACGGCACGTCGACCAGCCCGGCGAGCGGCCGCAACCGGTTGTCGCCGACCTCCTCGGTCTGGAGCCGCTCCGGCTCCCACGCCACGCCAACCAACTGCCGCGGCCCCAGCGGCGCGACCACGACCGAGCCTGGCTTCACGGCAATGCCATCCGGAATGCGATAATCGAGAGGACCTAGCGCCGCGTTCAGGGTGACGACGCGAACGCGGGGAAGGGCCACCTTCGCCTAGCGGCCCCGCTTCTTGCGGTGTTCGTCGAGGTCGAGAATGGCGCTCGCCTCCTCGCCTTCCGGCAGCAGGCCGAGCCGCCGGGCGACCTCCTGATAGGCCTCGGCCTCACCGCCCAGGCTCTGGCGGAAGCGGTCCTTGTCGAGTTTCTCGTTGGTCTTCATGTCCCACAGCCGGCAGCCGTCGGGCGAGATTTCGTCGGCCAGGATGATCCGGCTGAAATCATTGTCCCAGATCCGGCCGAATTCCAGCTTGAAGTCGATCAGGCGGATGCCGATGCCGGCGAACAGTCCGCACATGAAGTCGTTCACGCGGATCGCCATGTCGGCGATGTCGTTCATCTCTTCCTGGCTGGCCCAACCGAAGCAGGCGATATGCTCGTCGGCGATCATCGGATCGCCCAGCGCGTCATCCTTATAATAATATTCGATGATCGTGCGGGGCAGCTGAGTGCCTTCCTCGATCCCCAGCCGCTTCGACAGCGACCCCGCGGTGACGTTGCGTACCACCACCTCGATCGGCACGATCTCGACCTGGCGGATCAACTGTTCGCGCATGTTGAGACGGCGGATGAAGTGGGTCGGCACGCCGATGGTCGCCAGCGCCGTGAAGATATGCTCGCTGATGCGGTTGTTGAGTACGCCCTTGCCGCTGATCGTGCCGCGCTTCTGGGCGTTGAACGCGGTCGCGTCGTCCTTGAAATATTGGATCAGCGTTCCGGGTTCCGGGCCCTCGTAGAGGATCTTGGCCTTGCCT
>DASWTR010000003.1:0-3296 GCA_036402035.1 Sphingomicrobium sp. | reverse complement strand
CAAGGTGTAGAAGTGGAAATGGCGGACTCCGCCCGCATAGAGCTGCCCGCACAGCTCGCCGGCAACCGTGGCGGCGACGAGCTGTCGCGCCGCGGGCAGGTCGTCGAGGCCCTCGAACAGCCGGTCCATCCATTCCGGGATTGCCGCCCCGCAGTGACCGGCGAAACGCCGCGTCGTCGCGACGTTGGATATCGGCAATATGCCGGGCACGATTTCCACCTCTGGTCGGATCGCCGCAACGCGATCCCGGAAGCGGAAGAAGCAATCGGCGGAAAAGAAGAACTGCGTGATGGCGCGGTCCGCGCCCGCGTCGATCTTCCGTAGTAGGTTGTCGAGATCGCTTTCCGGGCAATCGGCATCGGGATGAACCTCGGGATAGGCCGCGACCGAGACTTCGAACGGCGCGACAGCCTTTAGGCCGGCAACCAGCTCCGCCGCATTGGCGTAGCCTCCGGCGGGCGGCTGGTAACGCTGACCCGGCTCCGGCGGGTCGCCGCGCAAGGCTACGATATGGCGCACGCCGGCCTCCCAATAGCTCCGCGCAATCCCGTCGATCTCGTCTCGTGTGGCACCCACGCAGGTCAGATGCGCTGCGGCGGTAAGGTTAGTTTCGCGGACGATCCGTTCGACCGTGGCATGGGTCCGCTCACGAGTGGTGCCACCGGCGCCATAGGTAACGGAAACGAACCGGGGGTTGAGCGGAGCCAGCGTCTCGATCGAGCGCCACAGCGTCTCGTTCATCGCCTCAGTCTTGGGCGGGAAGAATTCGAAGCTGACCGCGATATCGCCGCGCGCTTCTGCGAACAGCGGCGCATGTCCATTCAGCGCGATTTCGGTTTCACGGTTCATGCGGCTTCCCGTTCCTTCTCAGCCACGCCCGGCTTCACCCCGCGCCATAGGATGACGGTCAGCTCGCCGCCTTCGAGCCGCTCGATCCGGTCAAGTTCCAGCCCCGCGGCGGTAAACCAGCCCCGCATGGCATCATCCGCGAAACCGAGACGCAGATGCGCGTCCTGCTCCTTGAGCTCGGCCCGGTCGTGCTGGGCAAAGTCGATCACTAACAGCTGCCCGCCTGGAGCTAGCACCCGCGCGGCTTCGGCGATCGCGGAACCAGGCTGCTGCGCATAATGAAGCACCTGGTGGAGGATGATGCTATCGATGCTGCGGTCAGGGAGCGGAAGCGCGTTCATGTCGCCCTGGCGCAGGTAGGCGCCGGAAATCCCTGCTTCGTCCAGCTTGACCCGCGCCAGCCGGAGCATTTCCGATGAGCGATCGATTCCGACGGCGCTGTCCGCCCTTGGCGCGAACAATTCCAGCATGCGCCCAGTCCCGGTGCCGACATCGAGCAGGGCGCCAATCGGACGATCCGCCAGCAGATCGGCGATCGATCGCTCGATTTCGGCATCGGCGATGTGGAGCGAGCGTACGCTCTCCCACGTCGCCGCATGGGCCTCGAAATAGCGGCGAGCGGCTTCGGCCCGATCATGCCGGATCGTCTCTAGGCGGACCGCGTCAGCGCCGAACAACTGCTCGGCCTCCGGATCGAGCCCGGCCGTCAGCTTGAATAAGCCTTCAGTCCGGCCCGGTTCGGCTAGCTGGAGATAGACCCAGCTGCCTTCCTTGCGGCGGCCGACCATGCCCGAATCGGACAGGATGCGCACATGGCGCGAGACCCTGGGCTGGCTTTGGCCCAGCAACTGCGCAAGCTCGCCAACCGACAGCTCCATCGTCCGCAGCAGCGCGAGGATGCGCAGCCGCGTCGGATCGGCCAACGCCTGAAAAAGCGCAGCAAGCTTGAGATCCCGGGTCACGGCTTAAGGATATAAGGAAGTCTTTATATCCGTCAATCAAAGAGGCCTGGGTCCGAAACTTTTCGGCTGCGCATCAAATGACGATTGCGTGACGCGGCAAACATGAATATTTCCGGCCGCTGGCCTGACGTTCGCGTGAGGCCGAGCCCGGACTTGTTCTCGCGAGAGGGCAGGTCCCCATAAGCAAGGAATGGAACGATCATGAAGAAGGTTGCACTGACCGTTGCGGTCCTCGCGCTCGGCCTGGCCGCGTGCGAAACCAAGACCGAGAACGCCGTCGAGAACACCGCCGTTGAAAACGCCGTCGAGGCCGACGTCAACGCCACCGAGAACGCCGTCGACAACGCGCTCGACGCGGCCGGCAACGCCACCGAGAATGCTGGCGAGGCGATCGAGAACGCCGCCGAGGCGACCGAGAACGCTGCCGACAACGCGATGTAATTATCGCGGTCGCTCCGTTTCGGAACGATCGAAGGGCAGTCCGGGCGACCGGGCGGCCCTTTTTGTATTCGGCCAAAGTGATACTTTGGCCGAGATGAAGCACATTATCCTACTGGTCACCCTGCTCCTGGCCTCTTGCGGCCGTGAAGAACGGCCTGAGGCTCCCACGGCAGCCGAATCCGATCAGCTTAACCAAGCAGACGCGATGCTCAACGAGCTGGCTAAAGGAGAAGGGCCGGAGACCGAAGCCTCCGACCCTTCCAATACGAACTGACTCGGCGGTAGCCGGCGCGGAGTAAATCCGCGCCGTCGGTCCTGTCCGCTTCGCGGCAGGCCGTCCGGACTTCAGCGAGTCCTGCCCCAGCTAACGATCGCTGCGCAATCGCTTCGCTGGGACAGGCCGCTTCGGCTTAGAAATCCATTCCGCCCATGCCGCCCATGCCGCCGCCCATCGGCATCGCCGGCTTGTCTTCGGGCATTTCGCTGACCGCCGCTTCGGTGGTGATCAGCAGGCCCGCGACCGACGCGGCGTCCTGGAGCGCGGTGCGGACGACCTTGGTCGGGTCGATCACGCCGGCCTGGACCAGGTTCTCGTAGACCTCGGTCTGGGCGTTGAAGCCCTGCGTCGGATCGTTCCCCTCGAGCAGCTTGCCCGAGATCACCGCGCCGTCATGACCGGCGTTGGCAGCAATCTGCCGGACCGGAGCATAGAGCGCCTTGCGGACGATATCGATGCCACGGGTCTGGTCGTCGTTGACGCCCTTGAGGCCGTCGAGCGCCTTGGTGGCGTAGAGCAGCGCGGTACCGCCGCCCGGAACGATGCCTTCCTCGACCGCGGCGCGGGTCGCATGGAGAGCGTCGTCGACGCGGTCCTTGCGCTCCTTGACCTCGACCTCGGACGCGCCGCCGACCTTGATCACTGCAACGCCGCCGGCGAGCTTGGCGAGACGCTCCTGGAGCTTCTCGCGGTCATAGTCGCTGGTGGTGTTCTCGATCTGCTGGCGGATCGCCTCGGTACGGGCCTTGATCGCCTCATGAGTGCCG
>DASWTR010000002.1:0-3513 GCA_036402035.1 Sphingomicrobium sp. | reverse complement strand
CGCTCAAAGTTGGGCGACACGTCGGCGAAGGCATAGCCGCGGGCGCCGGCAAGCTCGTTGAGGCCGGTGACGGTGTCCTCGACCAGCTTGGCGTTGAACCATTGGCCGGGCTTGATCCTGACGATCGACTTGACCAGTTCGGCATTAAAGTCGCGCAGCTCGCTTTCGGCCTCGACCGTGCCGAATTTGTAACGCGGTCCTTCCTCGATCACATAAGTGATGATGAAGTCCTTGCGGTCCGGCGTCAGCTCGGCCAGCGCCGAGACCACACGGAAATCGGCATAGCCCTCGGTCAGGTAGAAGGCGCGCAGCTTCTGCTGGTCCGCGGCGAGCCGGTCGGGGTCATAGCTGTCATTGGACTTGATGAAGCCAAGGATGCCACCCGCCTCCTTGGTGAACATCTCCTTGCGGAGCCGGCCATCGGAATATTGCTCGTTGCCGATGATGTTGATCGCCCGCACCTTGGACTTGTCGCCTTCGGTGATCTCGAACACCAGGTCGACGCGGTTCTGGTCCAGCTGAATGATCTTCGGCTCGACGCTCGCGGCGAATCGGCCCTGGCGGCGGTAGAGCTCGATGATCCGGTCGACGTCTGCACGGACCTTTGACCTGGTGTAGATCTGGCGCGGCGCAAGCTTGATCTCGGGCTGGATCTTGTCGTTCTTGATCCGCTTGTTGCCCTCAAGGACGATACGGTTGATCACCGGATTCTCGCGCACCGTGATGACCAGGTTTCCGGTCTCGGCGCCAGTGATCACGACATCCGCGAACAGCTCGGTCGCGTAGAGATCCTTGAGCGCCTGATCGAGCGACTCCGCGGTATATTGCTGACCCGGGACAAGGTTTGAATAGCTGCGGACCGTCTCCGGCTCGAGCCGCTCCGCGCCTGCTACTCGGATCGATCGGATGGTGCCCGCGGTAGCTGGCGCAGCCACGGGCGTGGTCGGAGCAGCCTGCGGTTGTACCGGCGCCGGCTGCGCCTCGGGTGCCGGGGCCGCCGGAGCGTCCTGGGCCATCAGGGGAGCGGACCAGCCGCCGAGGATGGTGCTTACCAATAGGACACTGCCCATCCGCTTGGTCGTTCGAATGCTGCTGGAACTCACGCGTCCCCGCCTAATTTGCTGAGCGGCCCGCTGCCCGCGGCGCCGCAAGATGATGCCTAGCCCTGCCCGAACCATTCTATCCAATCAAGCGCCCAAGTCGCTCAAATAGCCCGAAAGACGCCAAGTCGTTGATGGTTGTGAACAACAGGAGCCCGAGAAGCAGCGCCAGGCCACCCCGGAATGCCCAATCCTGAGCCCGTTCGCTGACCGGACGCCGGCGGATTCCCTCCGCCGCGTAAAAAACAAGATGTCCGCCATCGAGCATAGGGACTGGCAAGAGGTTGATGAACCCCAGATTTATAGAGAAGGCGGCGACCAGAAATACGAAATCGGGCCAACCAAGGCTGGCGCGCTGGCCGGCGACCTGGGCCATTCGAAGCGGCCCGCCAACTTCCTTGGGTGACCGTTTCCCAGTGACGATTTGTCCGATGATCTCGGCGATCAGCTGGGTCATGTTGACGGTCGCCCGGACGCCGGCGGGAACGGCCTCAACGACGGACAAGCGTTCGAAGCGGGCTGCGGGAGGCTCCAGCCCCAATATGCCGACCTCATAGGATTGGCCGAACTCATCCTTGCGCGTCTCGCGGCCCAGTCGCACCTCGACTTGCCGCCTCTCGCCGCTGCGATCGAATTCGACCTGAACTTCTATATCCGGACGAATGGAAAGCGTCCGCCGAAGCTCCTCGAAGCTGCCGATCCGGTCGCCGTTTATCGCGACGATGCGATCGCCCTGCTGCAGTCCGGCCCTGGCCGCTGCGCTGCCGGGAGCAACGCCCATCGCGACCGGCGGCGTGTTGGACATGCTATAGGTCATGAAGAAGCCGGCGAAGATGACGATTGCTAGCAGATAATTGGCGACGGGCCCGGCGAGGACGATCAGAAAACGCTGCCACCAGGGTCGATAGTGAAACGCCACCTTTTGCACATCCGCCGGAACAACCGCGCCTGGGTCCGGCTGGCTTGCAGGATTCATGTCCCCGACGAAACGGACATAGCCGCCCAGCGGCAGCCATCCGATCTTCCAGCGCGTGCCGCGTTTGTCAGTCCAGCCCGCCACTTCCCGGCCAAACCCGATCGAGAATTGCTCCGCGCCGACCCCGAACCAGCGCGCGACCCAGTAATGGCCGAGTTCGTGGAAGAAGACGAGCGGGCCGATCGCACACAGGAAGGCGATGATAATGAACCAAAGCGGCGGCTGGGAGAACATCAGGCAGCCATCCCCGTCATAAGTTCCTCGCCCAATGCTCTTGCCGTTCGGTCGATGTCGATGACTTCGGCGATGGACCGGGGCGGCGGCGCGTCCGCCCGAGCCAAGGCTTGCTCGACGGTGCGGACAATATCGAGGAATCCGATTTTTCGCGCCAGGAATGCGGCAACAGCAACTTCATTGGCCGCATTGAGAATAATCGGCGCCGAAGCCCCGGCGTCCATCGCCTCGCGGGCCACCCTCAGCGCTGGAAATCGTCCGAGATCGGGCGTTTCGAACGACAAATTGCCAATCCGGGCCAGGTCGAGCCGCTCGGCCGGCGTCGCCATCCTTTCCGGCCAGGCCAAAGCATGGGCGATCGGGATGCGCATGTCCGGGCTGCCCAGCTGGGCCAGCACCGAACCGTCGACATATTCGACCATGGAATGGATTACCGACTGCGGGTGGATCAGCACGTCGATGCGATCGCCCGCCAGCCCGAACAAGTGGCTGGCCTCGATCAGCTCCAGCCCCTTGTTCATCATCGTCGCGGAATCGACGCTGATCTTGGCGCCCATCGACCAGTTCGGGTGGGCGACTGCTTGCTCGGGCGTGGCGGCCGCCATCTGTTGCGCGGTCCAGTTGCGGAACGGGCCGCCGCTGGCGGTCAGCACCAGTCTTGCGACGTCGCATGGACGATTGTCGGCAAGGCTTTGGAATATCGCATTATGCTCGCTGTCCACCGGGAGGATGGTCGCGCCGGATCGCCGCGCCGCTTCGGTCATCAAGGTACCCGCCGTCACCAGCGCTTCCTTGTTGGCCAGGGCCACGGTGCGGCCTGCGTCGATCGCGGCCATGACCGGCTCCAGGCCGGCGCATCCGACAATCGCCGCCATGACCCATTCGGCCTCGCCCGCCGCTGCCTCGGCCAGCGCCTCACGGCCGGTGGCGGCATGACATCCACTTCCTTGCAGTCGGCTCTGGAGCTCGGGCAGCAGAGCCGGATCGTCGATGACTGCCAGCTTCGCTCCGGTCCGGACCGATGCGTCAGCCAGCGCCGCGACATTCTTCGCAGCCGTCAGGGCGACGACCTCGAACTTGTCGGGATGTCGCTCGACAAGGTCCAGGGTCGAAGTGCCGACCGAGCCGGTCGCACCGAGGATCGAGATTTTGCGCCGCGTCACAGGGCGCCCGCGATCATAAGCGCGGCGGTCAGCACCGCGA
>DASWTR010000001.1:0-3570 GCA_036402035.1 Sphingomicrobium sp. | reverse complement strand
GTCGCGCACTTCCGGCCGGATCAGCGATGGAGTCAGTCCCTGCCCAGTATATTCATAGACCAGCAGCCGCCCGTCCGGTCGAAGCATCGGCCGGAAGAAGCCGGTCGAGGCGTTGGACAGCACCTCATGCTTCTGGGTCGCTATGTCGAAGCGGAAGACGTTCGACACGCCGGTGTAGTAGCTGGTGCCGTAGAGAGACTTGCCGTCGGGCGAGAAGGTGAAGCCTTCCGGCGTCGCCGGCGGCAGGTCGAGCCGCGCCACTTCCTCCGGTCCGCCCCCTTGCTCCAATGTCGCCATGCGCCACACGCGTACCGAGTGGGTTCCGTTGATCTCCCCAGAGCTGGCGGAGATCAGCGAGCCGTCAGGCGAAATGTCGAGGTCGAACGGAGTGATGCCATAGTCGAAGGTATGGATCTGGTTGAACCCCGCATAGGGCGGCGGAACGCGGACAATCGTAGCATAGCCATTCTGGTGGCGAATGCCCCAGATCGACTTGTCCCGCGGGTTGAACACCAGGTCGCCGATCCGCGCATCGCGTAGCAGCATGCGTTTCTTGCCGGTGTCGATATCGACTTCCATCAGGTCGCGGAAGGCGCGATTGTCATCGGCATAATAGGCTTTCCGCCCCTCCGGATCGAACGCCATATTGGTCACGAAATAGAGCATCATGCCCTTGAGGTCGGTCAGCCGTTTGAGCTTGCCGGTGGCCAGGTCCATCGTGCCGAGGAATCCGATCTGGCCGGGGAAGCGGAAGGCCGCGACCAGGCTATTGGTCCGCTCGTCGACATAGCCGCGCGACATGGAGCCGAGGCCCCGCGGGCTCAAATGCTCCACCTCGGTCAGCGGATAGGCCGACAGCCTGGCGAGATTGGTCTTCTGGAAGTCGCGCTCCCACGCGTGCCAGTCGGACCAGGCGTCGTCGAGCCGCCTGCCGAACACGCGATGGAACTGGGTAGCGTAGAAGGCGGCACTATTTTCGTCCCGGCGCATCCACTGCATCACCTTTTCAGGCCCGTAGGTCAGCGCCAGCCAGGAGAAGAAACGGGTGCCATAGAGATAGTCATTGGCGCCGATCTGGAAGTCGATGACGATGCCTTCGCTCTCCAGGCCGAGCGGGGAATAAAGCTTGTCGCCGTCGCGGACCTTGGCGCGGAACACCATCTCGTCATATCCGCCCTGGGCCCGGCCGAGCCCACCCGCCATCCAGGTTTCGAAAAACACCGCCGACCCTTCGGCATACCAGCGCGGAACATTGTTCCGGGGCGTCGTCAGATAATTGTAGAGGATCGATTCCGGATGCTCCTGGATCGGCATCGGCTTGCCGCCCAGGAACCTGCGCCAGAAGGCGTCGCGCCGGTTCCACACGTCCAGCGTCGCGACATGGGCCAGCTCATGGTTGATCAGCGTGTAGAAGCGCTCGCCCGGCGTGAACGTCTCCATCCGCTGCGACACCGGCGCGACGTCGAGCATCACGGCGTTGTTGGGCGAGGATCGGGCGGCGGCGTTGCCGAAGTCGCCGAAGTCCTTGATCAGGACGGTGGTCCGGTCCCACGGCTCCCACTCGAACTTCTTCTTGTGCCATTCGATCGCGTTCTCGAACGAGCGTGCGACATAGGGCGTCAGATAGGTCTGGACGGGGTCGAAATAGAGCAGCAGCTGGTTCTTGGTCTCGATCGTCGACAGCGGGATGCCGCCGGCATTGGGCGGCGAACGCTCCGGCTCCTCGGTCTTGGGTTCGGTCGGAGGAGCCGGCGCCATCGACTTGTCTGGGTCTACGGCAGGAGTGGGCGCCTCCTCGATCGTGGTGGTCTGAGGGGGCGTCGGCAGCGGCTCCGGCTGCGCCTGGGCCCAGGCGCCGTTTGCCGCACCGCACAGCCAAAGCGCCGCCGCCCGTCTACACCACAGCCGGTCGCGGCGTGCGCTTGCCCCCTTCATTCACCCCCCTTGGGCCAACACGCGGCCCGGCAGCGCTAATAGCGCGCAAAGCTCGCGGCGAACTTGGAGTCGCGCATCGCCGCCGCGAATGACGGGTTGGCCGCCAGCGCCTGGAAGTGATGCACACCCTTCAGCGCATTAAACGCATTGGCATTTGCCGACAGCGCCTGCAGCGCCTTGGCGTTGCCGGCGATCCCCGCGAATGCCTGCGGCTGAGCCGACATGGCGGCGAAAGCCTGCGGATATGCCGACATCGCGCGCTGCGCCTGGCCGTTGAATTGGCCTTGCGAAGCCAGCCGGGCAGCCGCGGAGGCGGCGCTGAAAGCCTGGGTTGACCGCGCCGCAGCAGCGAGCGCATTGGCATTGGCCGCCAGCGCCCGGAAGGCGGCCGCATCCCCGGCGATCGCTTGCAGCGCGTCGGCATCGGCCGCCGCCTGGAAGGCCCGGGAGTTGCCGGCCAGGGCGCTGAACGCATCGGCATTGGATGCCAGCGATCGGAACATGGCGGCGTCGGCCGAGATTGCCCGCATCGCCGCCGCATCGGCCGACAGGGCCTTGAACGCAGCGGCGTCGCCGGCCATTGCCGACATTGCGGCCGGGTTTT
Source organism: Sphingomicrobium sp. (assembly GCA_036402035.1). Taxonomy (GTDB): domain Bacteria; phylum Pseudomonadota; class Alphaproteobacteria; order Sphingomonadales; family Sphingomonadaceae; genus Sphingomicrobium. The sequence goes on along the minus strand of DASWTR010000001.1, from coordinate 1,031 downwards.
CAGCTGCCGCCTTGAACGCGGCGGCGTCGTTAGCGAACTTTGCGAAGGCCACCGCATTGCGTGCGATGGCCGCGAATGCCCCCGGATGATCGGCCAGCGCGGCAAAGGCGGCCGAGTGCCGCAACGTCGCCTGCAATGCCTGCGGCTGCGCCGACCAGGCATTCAGCATCGCCGAATAGCGCGCCATCAACATCGCCGAGCGCGCATTGGCCTGGCCCAGATTGGCGCGGAACGCGCTGGCGCTGTCCGCCGCGAGCGACAGGGCCCGGGCATTGGCGGAAAGCGCCTTGAATGCGGCCGCATTGTCAGCCAGCACCCGGAACATGGCGGCATCGGCCGAGATCGCCTTCATCGCCGCGGCATCGTTCGCCAGCGCCCGGAAGGCGGCCGCGTCGCCGGCCATCGCCGACATCGCCGCGGGATTGTCGGCCGCTGACCGGAACGCGGCGGCATCATTGGCGAATTTGGCGAAGGCAAGCGAATTGCGAGCCACGGCCGCGAACGCCCCCGGATGGTCGGCCAGCGCCGCAAAGGCGGCCGGATGATCCGACATTGCAGCAAAGGCGCGTGCCTGCGCCGCGTCGAGGTTGAGCGCGGCGTCGGAAACGGCCTGCGCCGCGTCCAGCGTCGCCTTGAACGCCGCCGGATCCTTGGCCAGGCCGGTAAAGGCGTCCGGATTGGCGGCGATCGCGGCCATCGCCGCGCTGTTCTGGGCAAGCTGGGCGAAGCCCGGCTGGGACGCGAGCGCGCGGAACGTCGGGTTCTTGGACATCACCTCGAACGCATCCGTCTGCATCAGCCGCGGTACCGACGTGTCGCCAAGAGTGACGTCCCCGTCGCCGACCTGCGGTGCGACGTAGCGCTGCGCCGGGGCGATCGTCCCTTCGGTTGGCCCAAGCGGCGGGTAGATCCGGCCGAGGCCATAGGCGGCCAGCGCGACGGCGACGACGGCGCCTCCGGTGAGAAGGTAACGCTTGTTGGAACGGCTTTCTTGGATGGTGGTCACGTTGCACCCCCTGCTGCAATGAAGC